>WLEA01000065.1 GCA_009704535.1 Actinomycetota bacterium | reverse complement strand
GCGCTCGCGTGAGCTCGCGGTTGCCGAATCCCTCGATAACGGCAAGCCCATCCGCGAAACCCGAGATGTCGATATTCCGCTGGTTGCAGCATGGTTCTTCTACTACGCCGGCTGGGCCGACAAGCTGGAATACGCCGGCCTTGGGCCAGCCCCTCGCGCCCTCGGTGTTGCCGGGCAAATCATCCCCTGGAACTTCCCGTTGCTGATGTTGGCGTGGAAGATTGCTCCAGCGCTTGCCGCTGGCAACACAGTCGTATTGAAGCCTGCAGAAACAACTCCACTCACCGCGTTGCTGTTTGCAGAAATCTGCCAACAGGCAGATCTTCCCCCCGGTGTTGTGAACATCGTTACGGGCGCGGGCGCTACGGGAGCTGCTCTGGTGGCGCACCCCGATGTCAATAAGATTGCCTTCACTGGTTCCACGGCGGTGGGCCGGGGTATTGCTCAGAGCCTCGCGGGAACGCCCACTCGCGTGACCCTCGAACTTGGTGGCAAGGGAGCGAACATCGTCTTCGACGATGCCGCTAT
This sequence comes from Actinomycetota bacterium, assembly GCA_009704535.1. Lineage (GTDB taxonomy): Bacteria > Actinomycetota > Actinomycetes > Actinomycetales > Microbacteriaceae > Pontimonas. The sequence continues at coordinate 7,714 of WLEA01000065.1, read as the reverse complement.
TGACCAAGCCATCGAAGGAATTGTGAGTGGGATTTTCTTCAACCAGGGCCACGTGTGTTGTGCAGGATCGAGGCTGCTGGTTCAAGAAAACATCCACGATGATGTTGTTGCCAGGCTTCAGAAGAGGCTCTCGACCCTGCGGCTGGGAGACCCGCTGGACAAGAACACCGATATCGGTGCAGTGAATTCCCAGGCGCAACTTCAGCGGATTACTGAGCTCGCCAACAGCGGTGATAGCGAAGGCGCTGATCGCTGGAGCGCGCCCTGTGAACTTCCGGCCAAGGGCTTCTGGTTCCCGCCAACCCTGTTCACCGGTGTTCAGACCAGCCACCGGATTGCCCGGGAGGAAATCTTTGGCCCGGTGCTCTCCATCTTGACCTTTAGGACCCCGGATGAAGCCGTTGCGAAAGCCAACAACACCCCGTATGGGTTGAGTGCCGGTATTTGGACTGAGAAGGCATCGCGGATGTTGGCCATTGCTGACAAACTGCGCGCTGGTGTCATTTGGGCGAATACGTTCAACAAGTTTGATCCGGCTAGCCCGTTTGGCGGGTATAAAGAATCCGGTTACGGCCGAGAAGGCGGCAAGCACGGCCTCGCCGGCTATCTGGAATCTAGTAGCCCCAAGGGAGGCCTGAAATGAGCGCTCGCGTTGCGGTTGCGAAAACCTACAAGCTCTTCATTGGCGGGAAGTTCCCTCGCAGCGAAAGCGGCTACACCTACGAGGCGCTCGATCACAAGGGCGGGTACATAGCCAATGTGGCCAAGGCCAGCCGCAAAGATGCTCGAGATGCAATCGTTGCTGCCAGGGCGGCCCAGCCCGGCTTCGCCGGTGCCACCGCCTATAACCGTGGCCAAATTCTCTACCGCATCGCTGAAGTACTGGAAGGTCGCAGGGACCAGTTTGTTGCAGAGATTCGAGCTGCCGAGGGTGTCTCCGGCGCGCAAGCCAGTACCCAGGTCGATCGCGCCATTGACACATGGGTTTGGTATGCGGGATTTGCCGATAAGTATGCCCAGGTGGCAGGCAACGGCAACCCGGTGGCTGGTCCGTATTTCAACCTCTCGGTGCCAGAGCCCACCGGCGTTGTGGTGGCATTGGCTCCCCAGGGCGACACCGGCCAGAGTTTGCTGGGTCTTGCCGCTGTTGTTGCACCGATTCTCGTCAGTGGAAACTCTGTCGTGGTGATGCCCCATTACCGGCAGCCACTTCCAGCGCTGTCATTGGCAGAAGTTTTGGCGACGAGCGACGTTCCACGGGGTGTGGTCAACATCATCAGTGGCAACCCAGCTGAGGTGATGCCGTGGCTTGCCTCTCACGCCGATGTGAACGCCTTCGACTTCGCCGGGGGTGCTCTCTTTGATTGGGTGTCCTGGCAGCGCGATGCCGCGGGGGTTCTTGCCCGCGTAGTGGCACCGTGTGAGGGAATTCCGGAGCGCAGCCTCGAGCGGATTACGGCGTTCACCGAAATCAAGACAATCTGGCATACAAAGGCCCTGGGTTAGGTGCCCTCTGGCATTCTGCTCGTCGATAAACCCCTGGGAGTGAGCTCCCACGGGGTGGTCTCGATGGCCAGAAAGGCGCTTGGCACCAAGAAGGTGGGCCACGCGGGAACGCTCGACCCAGAGGCCTCGGGGCTTCTGGTGCTGGGCGTTGGAGCTGGAACCAGGCTCCTCACCTACATGGTGGGCCTTGACAAGACCTATGTGGCGACCCTGCGCCTGGGCTATGGGACCATGACGGATGATGCCGAGGGTGAGCGCATTGACTTCCCCGGCGGCAACCTCGAGAGCGTGTCGATAGAAGCCCTTGATCATGTTCTGGACCGGTTCAGGGGCCAAATTTCTCAGGTGCCGAGCACGTTCTCCGCCATCAAGGTGGCGGGTAAGAGGGCCTATGACCTTGCTCGCTCCGGCACGGAGGTCGAACTGAAGGCCAGGCCTGTCTGCGTCTATCGCCTGGAGCGCGGCGAGCCCGAGCGCCACAAGGGGTATATCGATATCGAACTCACAATCGACTGTTCGTCTGGCACCTATATCCGAGCGCTTGCCAGAGACATTGGCGGGGCACTAGGCGTTGGAGGCCACCTGGTGGCCTTGCGGCGCAGCGCGGTTGGGCCCTTTGTTGTGGCCGATGCGCTCTCCCATGAGCGCATCGAGTCCTCGGGGCTCCGCGGTCTTGCAGAATCGGCTGCGCTCGTGATGACGCCAGTGCGCCTTCGACCCAGAGAGGTGGATGATGTTCGCCATGGCCGGGCAGTGGCAGCGAAGGACTGGCCAGAGGGTGTGCCCCTGGCAGCCATAGATGAAGCCTCCGGCCAGTTAGTGGCGATTATCCAGAGTTCTGCAGGGCGCAGCCGTATCCTGATGGGGGTTCCCGAGGCCTAAGAGAGAGAAGTTACCGTGATCGAGTGGTTCGCCTGGTTCCAGGTGGGGTTTGCGGTTCTCATCGGACTGGTCTCGTTTGGCTTCGCAGCCACAAAGGCGGCGCCGAATGACTACACCCTGCTCGGCACAGTCCTTATCGGTGTGCTGTTGGTCGCCCAGATTGTGGTCAGTATTGCGGCCCCACTTCTTGGCAATGAGCCAACCGGTGATCCCCTCGAGTTCTGGATGTATTTGATCACTGCGGTCATGATGATTCCTGCTGCCGTTATTTGGGCAGTGGTCGAGCGCAGTGTGGTGTCCAATGTGATTCTCGGCGTTGTGGGCCTTTCGGTGGCCGTGATGGTGGCGCGGATGAATGAGATCTGGTTTTCCACCAGTGCCTAGTTCGCTTCCCGAGGGCGACAGCGCGCCGGCGGATGGGCGATTGCCCCCTGGCGTGGTCGATGGGGCGCCAGAGCGCAGCCTGGGGCTCTATGTTCATATTCCGTTTTGCGCTGCGCGCTGCGGCTATTGCGATTTCAATACCTACACCGCCGACGAGTTAGACGGTGTCTCCAGGGATAGTTATCCAGGCAGCGCCCTGCTGGAGATGGACTTGGCTGCCGCTGTGCTGAGCGAGGCCGGATTACCGACACGAAAACTTTCCAGTGTTTTTTTTGGTGGTGGCACACCGACACTCTTGGGACCAGAGCCACTGTTGAGGGTCCTCGAGCGCGCCACAGATCTCTGGGGTTTAACACCTGGCGCCGAGGTGACCATCGAGGCCAATCCCGACAGCGTGGACGAGGACGACCTTGCCGCCCTGGCGCAGGGCGGCGTCACCCGCGTCTCGGTGGGTGTTCAGTCGGTAGTGCCGGGAGTCTTGCGGACACTCGATCGCACCCACACTCCAGAGCGCGTGCCATTGACCGTGGCGGCGGTGAAAGAGGCTGGTCTCGACGTCTCGGTTGATCTCATCTTCGGAAGCCCCGGTGAAACACTCGCGCAGTGGGACGCGACCGTGCAGGCCGCCATCGAGCTCGACCCCGATCACATTTCTGCTTATTCGTTGATTGTTGAGCCTGGCACAGCGCTGGCCAGACGGATCCAGAGAGGCGAGCTCCCGGTGCCAGATGATGACCTGCAGGCAGAAATGTATGTGCTCGCCGATGAGGCCTTTAGCCGCGCTGGCTATAGCTGGTATGAAATTAGCAACTGGGCGAAGTCTCCCCAGCGTGAATCGGTCCACAACCGCAGCTATTGGAGCAACGAGGACTGGTGGGGGATTGGGCCAGGGGCCCACTCCCACGTCGGAGGTGTGCGGTGGTGGAACGTCAAACATCCAAGCGCCTATGCCAAGCGTCTAGCGGAGGGGGTTTCTCCGGCTCATGCCAGGGAGGTGCTCTTAGCTGAAGACCAGGCGCTCGAGCGGGTTCTGCTGGGGCTGCGGCTTCGGGAAGGAATCCCGAAGGAGTGGATTGACCCCGCCAAGGGGCCAGTGATCGCTGAGTTCATTGCCAGGGACCTCGTGGACGGGCGCCAGGCGCTTGCTGGTCGCCTGGTGTTGACCAGGGCGGGCCGGCTTGTTGCCGACCACCTGGTTAGGGAGCTCACCTGATGACGAGAGGGAGCTTCCCTCGCTACTATTAGCAATCGATGGGCAAGACTGCCAAGTCAGGGTGCGGGGGTAGGTAGACACATGGTGTCCCAGCGCGCACTCGAGGTATTGAAAGTCATCGTTCAGGACTACATCGACTCCAAAGAACCCGTCGCATCGAAAGCGATCGCTGATCGGCATGGTTTTGGCGTCTCTGCCGCCACGATTCGCAATGACATGGCTCTCCTCGAAGAGGAAGAACTCATCAGCGCTCCTCACACCTCGGCGGGCAGGGTTCCCACCGATAGGGGGTATCGCGTTTTCGTCGACCAGTTGGCCGGCGTAAAGCCGCTGAGTTCCGCCCAACGCCAAGCCATTGAGGAGTTCATCAGTCACTCTGCCGATCTTGATGACACACTGGCCCGCACCGTCAGGCTGCTCGCGCAGCTCACCAACCAGGTTGCCATCGTCCAGTATCCAACCCTCAGTAGCGCCCGTGTTCGCCACGTCGAGTTGTTACCTCTTGGCACGCACCGGCTTATGACGGTGTTGATTACCGATGGCGGCTCGGTGGATCAAAACATTGTCGAGTGCGCGAACCCCATCGACGAAGTCATCGTCGCTGAACTGCGCGCACACGTGAACCAGCAATTGACGAGCGTTCCCGTGGTTGCCTTGGGGGAGAAGCTTGCCGCTCTTCCCGCCTCCGTGTCGTCTGATCGCGTGGAGCTGGCCACCTCGATTGCTGAGGCGCTCTCATACGCCATTGAGGGCCATCGCACCGATCGTCTCGTGATGGCGGGTGCATCAAATTTGGTGCGCACCGAGCAAGACTTTGCCCATAGTGTCTATCCGGTGCTTGAGGCGATCGAGGAGCAAGTCACGCTGTTGAAGCTCTTTACCGAGATGCAACTGGATGCCACGGATGTCCAGGCACGTATTGGGCGGGAAAACGAAGGCGCCCTGTCTGAAGCCGCGGTCGTGGCCTCTTCCTATCAGAGCGGTGGACACCAGAGGGCCACCCTCGGCGTCGTCGGTCCCACCAGAATGGATTACTCGAGCAACATGACGGCTGTCCGCGCGGTTGCCCGCTATCTGTCTCGTTTGCTCGGTGACGATAACCAGGAAAGAAACTAAGGCGTGAGCGTAGATCACTATCAAGTTCTTGGGCTTGCTAAGGACGCTAGCGCCGAGGACATCAAGAAGGCGTACCGCAAGCTTGCACGCCAACTTCACCCAGATGTTAACAGCGAAGAGGGTGCTGAGGAAAAGTTCAAGCAGGTGACCCACGCCTATGAGGTCCTCTCGGACCCGCAGCAGCGGGCGAACTACGACATGGGCGGTGGTCAAGGATTCGGTGGGCTTGGGCCTTTTGGCGACATCTTTGAAACCTTCTTCGGCGGCTCACAGGGCTCGCGTGGTCCTAGGCCCCGTCAAGAACGCGGGCAGGACGCACTGGTCCGGGTCGATGTTGACCTCCTCGATGTGATTTTTGGTGTGACTACAACTCTGGAGCTTGATACCGCTGTGTTGTGTGAAACGTGTCAAGGGTCCTGCGCATCGCCTGGCACATCGCCTAGGACCTGTGACATTTGTGGCGGTAGCGGAAGCCTGCAGCGCACTGTCCGCTCGGTGCTCGGGAACATGGTGACCCAGAGCCCGTGCGGCAGTTGCCGCGGGTTTGGGTCTGTCATTGATAGCCCGTGTCCCACGTGTGCTGGCCAAGGGCGGGTGCGCGCCGCCCGCTCACTCTCGGTGGATATCCCAGGTGGCATCGAAACCGGCCAGCGCATCCACCTGCCTGGCCAAGGCGAGGTTGGTCACGGTGGTGGCCAAGCCGGCGACCTCTACCTAGAGTTCACGGTCCGCGGAGATAGCCTGTACTCCCGCTCGGGGGACGACATCATCGCGACCATCGAACTCGATCTCACAGATGCGGTGCTGGGGGCTGAAGTCACTCTGCCAGCTCTGGACGGTGATGTCACCGTGGTGATCAAGCCTGGGGTTCAGAGTGGTGATGTCATCACGGTGAAGGGCCGGGGTGTGACAAAACTTCGCGGTAATGGCCGAGGCGATTTGCGATTCGGGGTTCAGGTGCTCACCCCCACGAAGCTTGGCTCTCAAGAAACCGAACTGATGAAGAAGTTCAAGGCCCTGCGCAAGGTGGAGGCCCCGAGACTTGCCGGTGCCCAGCAGGGCATCTTCCAAAAGTTCCGCGACCGCCTGTTTGGTGGGTAATTGGTGGCGCACCTCTACGTGAGCGCGAGCCCTGGCCCGTGGGTCGTGGGCGACACCATCGCCTTGACCGGTGATGAAGCCCACCACGCGGCGCGGGTCGCCAGGCTCACAGTCGGCGAAACGACCGCCGTGGGCGATGGCAACGGAATGATGGCTCAGGCCACCGTGGCATCCGTTTCTGGTTCAGAGGTGACCGTGACCCTGGGGTCCGTGGAACACCAGGGTCGACCAACTCCAGAAATCTGGCTGGCACAGGCACTCGCAAAGGGTGACCGGGACGAACGTGCCATCCAAGCGTCCACAGAGCTTGGAATCGACCGCGTCATTCCCTATCAAGCGACCCGGTCGATTTCGACCTGGAAAGGCGACAAAGTCGCCAAGGGAGTTGCCCGCTGGACCAAGATTGTGACAGAGGCAACCAAACAGGCGCTGCGCGCCTATGTTCCGCAGGTGAGCGAACCGCAGACCACCGCAGAGCTCGGTGCTCGTGCTAGCGAGTGCCAGATAGTGGTCTTGGATCCACTTGCTACAGAGACCCTGTCCCAGTTTCGACCAGTGGGGGACCGCCCGATCCTTCTCGTTGTGGGGCCAGAGGGGGGATTGTCTCCCGAGGAATTGAGCACCCTGGAGAAATCCGGTGCTACGAGGCGCAAGTTGGGCGAGAGCGTGTTGCGCACCTCCAGTGCTGGACCAGCGGCGCTGGCTGTTCTCAATGTCAGTCTGGGGCGCTGGTGATAGCCCATGCGCCCTCGCATTACCCGGCCTACACTAAAGGGATGACTAGTTCTGAGCCGTCGATCTTCTCCAAGATTGTGTCCCGGGAAATCCCAGCGAACATCGTGATGGAGAATGATCGCCTCATTGCCTTTTGGGATATTGCCCCGAAGGCACCCGTTCACCTCCTCGTGGTGCCAAAAACGCAGGAATACGCAAATGTTGCCGAGCTTGCCGCGGGCGACCCCGAGCTTCTTTCTGCGCTTGTCGGTATGGCTCAGGAGCTCGCCAATGAGCACGCCAATGGAGAATATCGTCTGGTGTTCAACTCTGGCGCGACTGCTGGCCAAACGGTCTTTCATGTCCACGCCCACGTCCTGACCGGTGGGCTCGACGAGGGTTCTCTTGGCGGCTAGACCTGGCGCCTCCGGCGATTCGGTGTCGATCACCATCGACGTCGATGACGTTGCCATGATTCGTGTTCTCGGCGTCCACGACCGTGTGCTGAACCAGGTTGAAGCCGAGTGCCCGGGTGTGGTGGTGGTGGCCCGAGGCAACAGCATTACGGTCTCTGGTTCTGAGACAGAGGTGGCCAAAGCCCACGCGCTGATCACTGACCTGGTGGCACTGGCCCGCGCCGGTGTCGATCTGGCGGCAGCGGATGTGACGAGGGCGTCGCGTATTAAAGCTCAAACGGGTAAAGGGGCGGCGTCGTTCCTGAGCGAACCCATTCTCTCCTCCAAAGGAAAGACCATCCGCCCCAAGACGCTTGGTCAAAAGAACTATGTGCAGGCGATT
>WLEA01000064.1 GCA_009704535.1 Actinomycetota bacterium | reverse complement strand
CATTGTGTTCCGGGGGATTCAAGACAGCAAGCTTTCTCTCGCTAGCGCCCGCCACGATTCTCAATAGGCGCCTACCGTTGTGGTGGACGGTCACGTCCACATCGTCCAGGCATTCTCCTCCAAAGGTTAGGACAAATTCCCGAACATCAGCCGGACACCGGAAGGCGAAGCGGTAGTCAAAGCAGTCTCCTGCGACGGAATTAGCGGTCACTTGTTCATAGCGCTTTTCAGTGAATGGCTGAGCGTATTCAGTCTCCTCAAATGGCCGAGTTGGCAAACGCAGAAAGCCTGGTCGTCGAGCAAACATGACCCTCTCCAGTGAGGAGAATTGGCCCAGTGCGTTCCACATCACATACAGAAGCCTTCGACCCGTGAACCCACGCCCCGCCGCGACAAGTGGCCGGCCGCCATGAAAACGCTGTCGCCATAAAGAGGATGCGTAACGCGCCTTACCGAGAAAAGTCGAACCCTTATAAGCAATGGTTGGCGCCGCCACCGGCACCGTTCGCGATTTTGAGGGAGGCATGACGAGCTCAGTCCTGCCTAGGTGGTTCAGAGTTTGGCCAAGAGACGAGACAGCCTCGTAGACGCCTGTGTGCAATGCTTGACTGCGCACGAGATTCCTGTCGCACGAAGGAATCAGGAGGGCGATATCGGTCACGCTCTGAGAAAAGTCTGTCTCCGCTACCGACGCGTTACCGTGGACCGCACTATGGAGGAGGAGCAACTCCGGCGACGGTATCAGGAAAGTTGAACCGGCGTAGTCGACCCTGTGCGGTGGTTCGCGCAGCATCTCTGTCAGTAGCCGGGAGGGCTCCTTGAGTTCCGCGACGTGAAGGTCAACATGCGCATCCCCCTTGTTGAAATCCAGAGCGTTGTGAACGGCGGCTTGGGGATGCATCCCGCACGCTGACAGAGAGTTACACCGAAAACCGTTCTGCTCCAAGACTTTTCTCGTGGCCTCTACGTCTGCTCGCGAGACCACCAAATCGGCATCCCCGACCACCCGAGCACCAACTATTCCGAGCGCAAGCTGCACCGCGATTCCTTTAGCAATTCGGTAATTGATCCCGGCAGCGTCAAGGTCCGAAACAACAGGTACCAAGGATGCAATCAGGTTGTGGTTCTTTGACCATGCGTACTTGTAGGCACCTCTCAGGCGCCCACGCTCGGGTACGTCGGTCGCACCCCTGAGGTTCAGGTAGACCATCGGAGCCAGGCGCTGCGTGCTCCGCGAAATGTCCACAAAATCGGTCTCTGCCAAGAGATTGCTCCACGCTTCAAGAGCGATAGGGGTGTCAGCGGTTGCCGCGAGTACAGCCCATCGATCCTCACCTTCCAGCTTTTGAAAACCCCTGCTACCTGCCAACTATGTCCTCCAAGGCTCGAATGTTGGTGCCAAGATTGTCACCCAACAGCAGGCGGTACGCAGGAAGCGCACCGGCCAGTTTTGCCAGCCGAATAGTGTCTCGCGGAGACCCCCCGAAAAGTTCACGCTGGGAGTCCTTGGTCAACATTCGTTGTGCCTGCCGAGCCTCTAAGCGATAGTGTCCCGTCTGCCCGGCAATCACGGGAAAGACAATAGCGGCCAATTCAACGCCTCTTAGAAACCAATGCTCGTTACCCGTGATTTGCAAGTACGGCTTTGCCTGGTGGGCCTCGGGAAGGTGGTCGGGGACCCGGTGGACTGTGGAGCCCATAATCTCTGTCTTTGTGTCTGAGGCGAGCTTGACTCGTGAATAAACCGCATGAGCTCGTGTTGTCGAGACCGCAACGCAATCATCGGCCGCAAACAGGCCGGAAGAGCTGGTGGCGACTCCAAACGAAAGAGTTGACTTGCCGGAACCAGAGGGGCCCGCAAGGAGGATTCCGCGCTCACCTAGAGCAATCGCACCCGCATGAACGATAGACACCGATTGAGCACTGGCAATCCAACTCCACAGGAGCCTGAAGGGAGTAATCAGGCTGCGCGAATCAATCTCTTGAGCACTCCGCAGGACAATCACTGCACTGTGATTGAACTCGTCATAGCAGTAGATCACCCCTTGATTTCGGTCAAAAAAAACCCTGTAGGGACTCGTGACCGCGGTCGGGATAGGCTCGCAAGCCTCAATCCACTCGCGTGCCCATTCGAAGTCGGGAAAGGCGATTCCATCGCCCGAGAGACGCACGACATAAAGGTTTGTCGTTGTCTGAGCTCCAGACGGCGCACTGAGATTGAACGCGTTAGCAATCAGATCGGATATCTCATCTGCCCGGCTAAAGTGCACAGCAATCTTGTTGTCGAAAATACCCAACTGTCTCGAAGGGCCTTGCTCACATCGCGACTGTGCTTGATCGAAAAGACTCTGCACAAAAGCTCGAGCAATCGGGCTACTGCGGCGCTGCCTGAGGCCAACCATCGTCGCTCGTATCGTGAATTGGGTCAATGACGAGCAGGTCCACCAAATCGTCTTCAATGGCATACACCGGAGGCGTCCAGATTCCACGCACGTAATCAGCAGGCAGGCTGTCTACCATGCCGTCGAGTTCCCCTGCCGGCTCGATGATTCCGAGGTCCGCCATGCTCTGCAAGAATGCGTCAACATCGCTCTCCAACTCTTCGCTCCCAGGCAAGCTGACGAATGAATCCTCTAGAAGCTTGACCCAATTCTTGCGAGGGACACCGAGCTGGACCAACCACAGAACATCTGCTGAGGGGCCAATGAAACTTCCGTACTTTCCGGAGAGGAAATCGATGGCGATAATTTCTCCGTCGAGCCGTTCAATTGACAGATCACTCTGCCTGAGCCGATACTCCACGTCACCCTCCTCAATATGGCCTCGCTTAAACTAGCGGAATAACCGCTGTGAACCCGTGATCTCCAGCAAAAGGCGAGAAAACTCAGAGGCGAAATCGCGCATCGTTCGAACAGGCTTGTCAGCCAGGCTCTGCCAGGGGGTCCCGGCCGCCTGACGAATACCTTCTGCGAGGCCTTTCGGCGAGAGCGGAGCGAAGAAGACGTTTCGCTGCGCCCGCTCTCGGAAAACCGGAATGTCCGATGCGACGACCTTCAATCCTAAGGTGAGGGCCTCTTCAAGGAACATCCCGAAACCTTCCCCGTCTGAGGGGATTACCCCGACGTTGCTTTGGCTTGCAAGGGCCGAGACCTGTTCATCACTTGCATCCCGATGCCACTTAATCCTCCCACCGAAATCAGGGTGGTTCTGGATGTCATCGTAGAGTTGCTCCTCCGCCCACCCACGCCTTCCAACGATTTGAAGAGTTACGTCTGTACCTGTTTTTCTGAGGTCATCAAATGCACTGATTAATCGGCGATGGCCTTTGCGTGGCTCAACTGTCGAGACACACAGTAGGGAAACCTGAGATTCGGGAACCACGGAGGGAGGGCGCTGCGGGTGGAAGGACCCGAGCTGGATCACCTTGATTTTGTCGTTAATGGACCAGCCGAGACGCAACAGCTCATCCCTTACAAAACGGGAATTCACGACAATATGGTCCGCGATGTGCAGCATCTTTTGGATGAACAATCGAAAGTGTTTTCCCGAGTCCACGGGAAACCATTCGGGGTGGGTTAAGGGGAGGATGTCGTAGATCACGACGACGACCCTTAGATCTCGATCTCGCTTTTCTCGCAGAATCGCTCGGACGTCCAACATTATGGAGATTTCCGTGATGACCAAGAGATTAATCTCTGAAAGTAGGGCCGAGGGGCCATTCAGTATCGGGTCAGAAGCAAGGTAGGGATCGCTCCTAAAGGCAAAAGATCTCGGCCGGGCGACTGTGTTGACCCAGCCAACACTCACCCCGGCGGCCCCAAGAAAGTCCGCCGCCCACCCGTGGGTTTCTCGAATCACTCGTGGGATGCCCGTCGCGAAGGTTTTGGTCTCGTGGGTTTGTGTCTCGAAACCGACAAGACTCACCGCTACCGCCCCTGTTTATCAGCGTCCCCTAATCAAACATTGGATAATACCAGTGAGGGAGGAGGTTAGGTGGTCACTAGCCAATCTGGTGCATACACTGCGATCATTGTGTCCCGAGATGAGGACGTCTTCCTCAGGGAGGCCATTTCAAGCGCACTTTCTCAAACTCGAGGCCCGAGCGAACTGTTCGTAGTGCTAAATCCGGGGTCTAGGTCTGACTCATACGCTGCGCATGTCGCTCGCTCGTTTGGGCGCCCGGTGCGAATCCTTGAAGCATCTGACGCGGGTCTCATTGCCGGATTGAATGCTGGGATTGAATCGACGTCTACCGAATTCGTAGCATTTCTCGACTCAGACGATTTGTGGGAATCTCACAAACAAGAGGTTCAACTCAAGACGCTCTTGGCCGACCCTAATCTCGACGCGTCAACTTCACTGGTGACCAATTTCCGTGATGCGCCAGACGGGACCAGGGAGCATGTGCTTACCGCGCCCGGAATCATGTTCACCAATACAACCTTTCGTACCAGCACCTTTGCTCGTTTCGGCAAGATTGATGTCAGCGCCACCCATTACACTTGGCTTGCTCGTTGGTGGAGCCAGGCTCGCGAACGTGGGATTCGAATGAGCAGAATAGAGAGCGTGGGCGTGCTGCGTCGGATCCATTCGGAGAACAGCTGGGTCACGGAATCCGCCAAGGCGCATCAGGAGCTTCGAAACGAGTTACGAAGCATTTTGGCCCAAAAACGGGCCAATCAGCGCCACCCTTGAGGGTTACGGTTTCCTTCGGGACTTGGTTCCCACCGCGCCTCCTGGCGCAAAGCTTCTCTCTCCCGTAGCAACAGCCAGGCCACCCGCGACTCCACACATCAGTGCTCCAACGGGTCCAGCCAGGAACATGGACTCCACCGTCGAATGCAGAAGCATGTAGATAAGGACCCCCCTCACAACAGGAGATTCCCAGTTCGAGCGGTTCCAGTTCCTGGACTCTACGTGTCGAACCGTGACGATTGCACCTACCATCGCCGTCACAAAAACAATGCTCGGCAAGATTCCATAGATTAAGAACAAGTCGAGGAGAGCGTTGTGCGAGTGCGTCGGGCTGAAGCCCAAAGCGTTAGCCGCCTCCTCCGAGTCAATCCACCTGGATTGGGCCGGAAGTGGGAATTGATCAGACAGCTTGCTGACTACCAGCTCCCAGATGAGAAAGCGAGCGCCGAAAGAGGGTCGCAGCTGGCTAATCCACGGCACAAGCGCCGCAGCAATGAGCACCCCGGCCGCGCTCATAGCGATGACCCCCCAGGGTCTGGGGCGGGCTGCGCCGACAGCCCGAGTAAGACCTGGTTTCCGAGCTGCAAAACTCACGAGGAACGGGATCACCCCGACTGCGAGGGCTAAGACTGGCGCGAGCGATTGAGTCGCAACGAGGAGTGCTGACGAAACACCCATCAACACCCACCTCAGCACTTCAATCGAGCGACCCTGTGGCGGGAGGAGAACCAAGGGAACTATGCCGATACCAAGGAGCGCTCCCAGGGTATTCCGATGACCGAAGGGGCCTGTCAACGCCCCAAAGTAATAGGGAGTCTGGTTAAGCGCCTCGAGCGGATTGGTAGCGACCGTCCACGCAGTCGAACAAATGACGATGACCAAAAGTACGGCGAGGCCCATCGCAATGGAGTTGGGCGATGAATGGAGCCCCAACAACACTCCGATGGCCCCCAATAGTAAAAGGACAGCGAGGCCGTAGAAGTGATCGAGGTCACGACTGTAGGCCAGAGATGTAAGAGGAAGCACTAGCGCCCCGACGACCAAGAACCCGATGCACAACGGGCTGAGCCTGATGGGGAGAGAAAGAACGAGCAAAGACAACGTGAGCGCGAGTAGGACTGGCCCACTCCACCCGTGCCACACGGAGGCAGTAAGCCCCACGCCAAGGATGCCGGCTGGGCCCACAAAACCGTACTTGCCGGGGTTTTCCTGTGTCACTCCGACATCGTCCGCTCGCTGCCGTTGGCCACACGAGAAAGCTCAAAGGCGAGTCGGACCAAGAACACCAGATCCGCGGCGTAACGGGGACCAAGCCGCAGCGGGTCCTGTAACAATCTCCCAACCCACTCGAAACCGCGGTCCCTCAGCGGTCTGGGCGCTCGCGCCAGGTAGCCACCGGCAACTCTCAGAGCGGAGCCCGCGCCTATGTAGAGGCTCGGGGGGAGCGAATCCCTTCTGGAATGAAACCACTGCCGAGTCTTTGGGTGGCTGAGACAGACGAACACTGCGCCAGGTTTGTTTGACGAGAAGAACGTGCGCTCGGCCGCTGCCACAGGGTCGCTCGGTCGCCAGTTTTGGCTAAGCGGCACGTGGACTAAATCTGAACGCGCGTAATCCCGCGACAGTGCTTCGATGGATGCTCGCGCAACGCGATCATTTTCACCAACGAAGGCAATCGGACCATGCTTTTGGGCAAGGTTCTCACACAGATAGGGAACCAGGTCTGTCCCGGTCACGCGCCGGACGTGGGGTCCTAGAAATCTGCCAAGAAGTTTCCCGATGGGCACTCCATCGATGCAGTAGTAATCACCTTGCCCGCTCCCTAGAACCGCAGAACCCAACACACTGCGCGTGACAGCGACGTTGAGAGTGGTCAGCCACGCTGTCATGTCGCCAGACCGGCAGGTCTCAGCAAGACGCTGAACGTCCGGGTAATCTGAAATCATATTCTGTTTAATCTGGGGGAGAACAACGTGGATCCGGTGAGCAACGGAATCGACGGTCGGCACCGTAGGCCTCCCTCTCATGCAGCATTTCACAGGCTTTTTGACCTCAGCCTTGTCATCATCCTAAGTCCGCTGTGGCTAACCGCTATAGCCTTGATTTGGCTCGCGATTCTAGCCACGTACGGTCGGCCGGTTTTGTTCAGATCTACGCGAATTGGGTTGGGCGGCGGTGGTTTTGTAATGTGGAAATTCCGAACGCTTGGCCTCGTTGACAAACCGCTCGGACGACTTGCTACGTTTCTTCGACGAACCCACCTGGATGAACTTCCTCAAGTTTGGAACGTCATCTTGGGGTCCATGGCGCTGGTAGGGCCGAGACCTCTAGTGCCCGATGACCACTTCTCGCTCAGCAATCAGAAGCAACGCGAATCAATCCGGCCTGGGATGACTGGTCCCTGGCAGGTAAACCGGGCACACAAGTTCGATTACTCAGATATGGAGTGCCTTGATCGTCAGCTGGTCGAGAATGAGTCGTTGCGGCTTCGCTCGGCGATCTTGGGAAAAACGGCTGTGCTGGTTTTGACATCGCTTAAAACGAGCTTCAGCGGTCGATGAATCGTCTATCGCCGTGCGGTTCCCCAGGTCAGGAACAGAGAGGACTTCTCTGCGGAAATGCGAAGCGAAATGTGCAGTCTAGGACTGGCCCCGGAGGCTAGCACTCCACCACATTGACGGCGAGCCCACCCATTGACGTCTCTTTGTATTTGTGGGACATGTCGACGCCGGTCTGTCTCATGGTTTCAATGACCGTGTCGAGGCTGATTTTGTGGGCGCCATCTCCGAGTAGAGCGAGCCTGGTTGCTGCCACGGCCGTGCCGGCAGCGATAGCGTTTCGCTCGATACAGGGCATCTGAACGAAGCCGCCGACCGGGTCACAGGTGAGGCCAAGGTTGTGCTCCATCGCTATTTCCGCAGCGTTCTCAATCTGCTCGGGTGTTCCGCCAAGCAATGCCGTGAGCCCGGCCGCAGCCATCGAGCACGCGGAACCGACCTCGCCCTGGCAGCCGGCCTCGGCGCCGGAAATGCTTGCGTTTCGCTTATACAGGCTGCCAATGGCTGCAGCTGTCGGCAGAAATACGGTGATGATGTCGTCATCGGAGATGTTCTTAAATTCCCTGGCCCAATACGCCACGGCAGGAATAATCCCGGCAGCTCCGTTGGTGGGAGCCGTCACGACCCTGCCCCCATTGGCGTTCTCTTCGTTGACAGCGATCGCATAGGCCTGAAGCCACTGTGCGGAGAGGTCGCTCTGGTCACCGGCACCAGCAAGAGACGTTGCCATGGCGTGAGCACGGCGCTTGACCGTGAGAGGACCCGGTAGCACGCCCTCAGTGGCGAGGCCACGTTCGATGCAGGCTCGCATGGTCTCCCACACGGCACGAAGCTTCGCCCGCACGACGTTCTCGCCGTGAATGGAGGCGTCGTTTGCCATGGTCAACGCTGCGATGCTGAGGCCACTGGTGTGGACGTGCTCGAGGAGCTCGACTGCGCTTCGGAAATCGTAGGGGACGTGCTTGGCGCCCTCGGAAACAGTCACTTCGGACTCATGCTCGCCCTCGATGAATCCACCACCGACCGAGTAGTAGACGCTCTCGAGCAAGGTGGCGCCGTCATGGGACAGCGCCTGAAACTTCATGCCATTCGAGTGCTTCGGCAACATTGTGAGCGGGTGAAAGGAAATGTCACCGAGAGAGAAAGGAATGGTGTGGTCGAGCAACGTGAGTTCTTCCAAGGACACTGCCGTATCGAATG
>WLEA01000063.1 GCA_009704535.1 Actinomycetota bacterium | reverse complement strand
TTGTCGTCACCGAGTTTCAGGGTGACCACGGCTCGTGGTCCCAACAACTCGATTTGTTCGATGGTGGCGTGCCCGGTAGGGCTCGCTGTCACTGTGATGTCTTCTGGGCGCAGGCCCAGAAGAACCTCGCCTGAGTGCGATTGGCTGAGTTTGCCCGACAGGCCTGAGACGGAAGCGAACGTTCCTGATGTCACTGACCCCTTCAGGACGTTCATCTTCGGGCTACCGACGAAGGTGGCAACAAAGACGCTGTTGGGGGTGGCATAGACCTCAGCGGGTGTTCCCACCTGGGCTACCTTGCCATCTCGCATGACGACCATGCGATCCGAGAGGGTCATGGCCTCTTCCTGGTCGTGGGTCACATAAATCGCGGTGATCCCAAGCCTTCGTTGAATAGCGAGAAGCTCACTGCGCGTTTCCACGCGCAGTTTGGCGTCGAGGTTGCTCAGTGGTTCGTCAAAGAGGAACACGGCTGGTTCCCTAATGATCGCTCGGCCAATAGCAACGCGTTGCTGTTGGCCACCGCTCAAATCTTTGGGCTTGCGCTGCGTGAGGTGACCAAGCCCGAGGGATTCCGCGATCTCTTGAGCGCGTTTGCGGGCGTCTGCGCGATTGGTGTTGGTGGCCCGAAGCGGGAAGGCGATGTTTTCTAGAACGCTGAGGTGGGGATAGAGCGCATAGTTCTGGAACACCATGGCGATATTGCGATCGCGGGGTTCTAGGTTGGTCACGTCCTTGTCGTTAATCTCGACCGCGCCAGAAGTCACGCTCTCAAGGCCTGCAATCATGCGCAGGGTGGTGGACTTGCCACATCCGCTTGGGCCGACCAGGACGGTGAAGGAACCATCGGGAAAGTCGAGATTGAGACGCTCAACGATGGTCACTGCCCCGTAGGACTTGTGAACGTCTCTTAGTGTTACCGTGCCCATCTCTGGCCTCCTAGTACTTAACCGCGCCACCACTGATGCCCTGCACCAGTCGCTTTTGAATGAAGAAGCTTGCGATGACCACCGGGATGACCGCCACCAGGATGGCGGCGCTCATACTGCCTAGTTCAACGCCTCGGAAGGTGTTGAACCCAGCAATGGCCACCGGAAGGATGGCCGATTTGCTGGGGGTCAAGATTAAGCCATAGAACATGTCGTTCCATGACAGGGTGAAACCAAAGATGATGGCGGCGCCAAGGCCGGGATAGACCTGAGGCAAGACGACCAAGAGGAAAGCCTTGAAGCGAGTGAAACCGTCTACCCGGGCTTGTTCTTCTAAGGACTTTGGCACCGAATCAAAGAATCCGATGAGGAACCAGGTCACCACCGGCAGAACAAAACTGAGGTGGGCGAGAATCAGCGGAATCAAGGTGTCGTTGACCCGCAACAGATACGCAAGCGTCAGGAACGGGAACACCAGAACAGCGGGCGGCAAGACCTGGGCCGCCAAGATGCCAAAGCGGGTGGCTGCGCCGCCGGCTTTGTATTTGGAGATGACGTAAGCGGCGGCGGAGCCAACAATTGCACTGATGGTCACGGTCACGCCTGCCACAAAAGCGCTGCGACCAGCGGCGGAGAGGATGCCTGCTTCCAGGACGTAACTCCAGTTGACGAGTGAGGGACTAAAGAGAATCAGCGTTGGGTCATTGAGTTGCACCGGAGTCTTGAAGCTAGCCAGTGTGACCCAGACAAGCGGGAATGCAACGACAACGAGCGCGCTGAGCAAGAAGAGCCCCTGCACCATCGACATGGCCTGTGCTTTGGTCATCGCTCGGCTCGCCGATCGAGTCGACGGAAGAGGATGATGATCAGTGGCAGCACGATGGCCAAAAGAATGAAGGCCATCGAGCTTGCCTCACCGAGGCGGAAGAACTGAATCCCGGTCTGGTAAGTGAAGTACTGAATGGTCTCTGTTTGAGTGCCAGGGCCACCACGCGTGGTGGCGTAGACATATTCGAAGACCTTCAGCGCATCGAGGGAGCGCAACATGATGGCAACACTGAGCACTGGCACCAGTAGGGGGAGGGTTATCCTGCGGAAGATATAGAACGCGCTTGCACCGTCGACTTTGGCGGCTTCTTGTGGTTGCTTAGGGATGGATTCCAAACCGGCTAAGAGCAAGAGCACCATGAAGGGCGTCCATTGCCACACGTCGATGATGGCGAGTGTCAGCAGGGCTTTACCGGAGCCCAAAAAGTCATAGTTCACGCTGACTTGATCCAGCAAATAGGGAATCGCCCCCAGCTGGTCGTTTAGGAGGAAGCGGAACGTGAGGCCCACCGCAATGGGGGTGATGAACATGGGAGCTAAGAGCATGGCCCTGGTGATATCCCTGGCCCACCTCTGGCGCTGCAGCGCCAGAGCAATCAGAAGACCGAGTGCGGTTTCCAGAGAGACGGCGATGAGAACATAAACGGCGGTGTTACCAATAGCGCCCCACAGGCTCGGGTTAGCGAGGCTACCGAGATAGTTGTCAGCACCAACGAATTGGGCCACACCGCGTTGAGTGAGGGTGAAGTCCGTGACGCTGAGGTAAAGCGTGTAAAAAAGGGGTAGCCCAACAGCAACCGCCGCAACCGCGATGAGCGGTGCGAGCATCCGCAGCTGAAACCAGCTGGCAGAGCTTTTCGTTGCTGTTGGGCTTCCCTTCATAGATTCAGAGACTAACCCTGAATGCTATTGATGGCGTCGTTCGCGGCCTTCAGAGCTTCTTCAACGCTCTTCGTTCCAGCAACGGCCTCACTCAGCTCGGTTCCTACCGCCTGGATCATCTCTTCACCGCCGGCACCCTCTGAGAGAGGTGCTGCGTTGGAGAGAATGGCGATGATTGCCGCGTAGTAGTCAGCTCCGAAGCCTTCTGCCAAGACAGACTCATTTTCGAGTGTGCTCTGGCGAATGGCTGCACCACCGGCGATCATGCGCTGAACATCCACGTCCTTGGAGGTAATCCAAGACACGAATGCCCATGCGGCATCGGGTGCTGCCGAGTTGGTCGGAATTGCCCAGCTCCATGAACCGAGAACCTGCTTGCCACCAGGCATGGGGGCAAGCTTGAAGTTGCCAGCCAAGTCGCCGGCGTCCGGTCCGTTGAGCTTAGGCAGGTTCCAGTTGTAGCTGACCATTGCTGCGGATTCACCGGTCGAGACCGAACGGAAGGCCTCGTCAAAGGCCCAGTTCAGGCTGTTCTCGGGAGCCGAGTTGTTGTAGAGCTCGATGTAAGCCTCGAGAGCAGCAGCTGCCTCGGGGCTGTCAAGAGCACCAGAACCGTCTTCGTTGTAGATAGAGCCACCTGCTGCGAACAGGAAGTTAGCCCACTCTTCGAAGATCTTGTAACCACGCTGGGGCTGCATTGCAAGCCCAGTCTGGCCACCGGTGGTCAACGTTGCGGAGGTTGCCACGAGCTCATCGAGCGAGGTGGGGACGCTAACGCCCGCATCTGCCAGAGTCTTCTCGTTGTAGAGGTAACCCAGTGCGTAGTTGTAGAACGGAACACCGTAGGTCACGCCGTCAACATCGGTGATCTCGCGCAGAGGACCAAAAAAGTCCTCGTGGTCGAAGTCAGGGGTGTTGGCGATGCGGTCATCCAGTGGCTCCAAGAAGCCAGCTGGTGCGAAGTCATCCATCCAAGGGTTGTCCGCCACGATGAGGTCGTAGGTGGGCTCCGAGGACTGGAACGATGCAATCAGCTTGTCGCGCATCTGGTCAAAAGCAAGTGCTTCGATTTCGATGGTGATGTCTGGATATTCGGCATTGAAGTCTGCAATCAGACCCTGAACGATGTCAGTGTCGGGGACAGCCTCCATGAGGATACGAACTGTTGCCGACGTGTCGGCCTCAACCTCGCCGACGCTCGAGGCTTCAACCTCTGCGCCTGTTCCGGTGGCACACCCTGCTGCTACCAGGACTGTGGCTCCGGCAAGGGCAAACGCTTTAGTGAATACTTTCTTCACGTGCGTGCCTTCCTTTCTCTTGGTGGTTTTTGCTAGATGCCCAATCTGAGCATCTAGTCCATGTAGGCGCCACCGTTGACCGACAGCGCCTCGCCCGTAATGAAACGAGCCTTAGAGGAGAGCAGGAAACCGACGGCTTCCGCTACGTCCTCAGGTTTTTGCAACCTGGCTAGCGGAGTATCCGCTATCCAGGATTCTTTGACCTCTTGGGGGGTCGTTCCCTTCAGTTCCGCTTCCCAGGAGAGTTCGCGCTCCTGCATCGGAGTGGCAACAAAACCCGGGCAGACGGAATTCACTGTGATGTTGAAGGGGGCTAGCTCAAAAGCCATGGCCTGCGTCAGACCCACAACGCCAAACTTCGATGCGACGTAATCGGCCAAGAAAGGGACGCGGCCCTGCTTGCCCGCCATCGACGCGGTGTTGACGATTGTTCCGCCCGTACCCTGGGCAATCATCGCGTGGGCTGCAGCCTGGCCACAGAAGAAAACGCCCTTCAGGTTCACATCCAGCGTGAAGTTGTAGTCATCTGAGGTGATGTCCATGAATTTCTTCATTTTCGAGACGCCTGCATTACTGACCCACGCGCCTAACCCGTGGCGGGCCGAGACATCGGTGGCAATCGCGGTGGCGTGTTCCGGCCGAGTTACGTCGAGAACGTGGGCCTCGTGGCCACGATCCGCGGCATCAAGAAGTCCGACGGTGCCCTCGGCCGCGTCAAGGTTCATGTCAGTGACCATGACGCGCCACCCCAAAGAAGCCAACTCAATGCTAATTGCCCGGCCAATACCAGAGCCCGCTCCGGTGACAACGACTGTCTGGGTCATGCTGGATTCCTCTCCGCGCTCTGCGCGACCTGGGGGGATCTGGGTTCAACGCTGACGACGTTCACGCCGAGTTTCGTTGCGGCAGCGACCGTGCGGTTCCGCTTCGGCGCATCGGAGACAAGGATGGAAATGTCTGAAAGGTCAGCGATCTTCACGAGAGCTTGGCGTCCGAGCTTTGTTTGGTCAGCGGCAACGATGACCCGCTTGGCGACCTTCATACTTGCTTGTTTCACATGGGCTTCGTCGTAGTGGTATTCAGAAATTCCGCCGATCGCGTCAACACCCGCGACGCCCATCACATAAGTGTCGCAGTTGAAGTTCGCGATGGCTCGAATGGTTTCAGGACCGATAACGCTCAACTCATGTGGCCGTAGCAACCCGCCAATCAGGTAGACCGTGATGCCGGGAGAATCGGAGAGCTCTAGCCCAGCCAAAGCGCTCGGCGTAACAACGGTCAGCTCAAGCCCACGCTTTCGAATGGCTCTAGCAACACTCAACACAGTGCTGCCGCTATCTAGCAATACGGTTTCGCCTGGCACCAAAAGATCCACGACCGCCTCCGCGATGTGCTCTTTCTCTCTGGCTGACGCCGAGGCTCTCGAGTCGAAGGAGGGTTCGGTTGATGTTCCCTGAAGTGAGATGGCGCCGCCCATGATGCGGCGCAATACCCCTTGTGTCTCGAGAAATTCTATGTCTCGACGGATGGTCATCTCGGAGACGCCTAGTGATTCGGCAAGCACAGCGAATTCAACCTCGCCTGAGGAGATCACCCGATCGGCGATGAAGCTTCGTCGCTCGCTCACATCCATAAAGCGAAAATATCGCACTTTCTTGAAAAAATCACATCCAAACCATCACGTTTGTGTAAAATTCTCGTATTCTGATAGTTTTGTGGGAATAATTACCATGCTGTACGGTTCCCCGATTTATGAACGCTAAAGAGAAAGGCCTGACTCCTGTGTGGTTAGACGACGTTTTCGGAGTAAAGAAGCCAGTAATTGCGATGCTTCACCTCATGGCCCTGCCGGGCGACCCGGGTTTTGACTCTGCTGGTGGAATGCGGGCTGTCATCGATCGCGCACGGCGCGAACTTGACGCCCTCCAATCAGGCGGTGTCGATGCGGTGATGTTCTCTAACGAGTTCAGCCTTCCCTACCTGACCAAGACCGAGCCGATTACCTCAATCGCTATGGCTCGCGTTATTGGTGAGCTGATGTCTGAGATCAAGGTTCCCTTTGGCGTGAACGTCCTGTGGGATGGCATGGCCTCTATTGAACTTGCTACGGGTACTGGCGCATCCTTCGTTCGTGAAATCTTCACTGGCGTTTACGCCAGTGACTTTGGTCTCTGGGACACGAATGTCGGCCAGGCGGCTCGTCACCGTGCGCGTCTTGGTGCACAGAACGTCAAGTTGCTCTTCAACATCGTTCCTGAGTCTGCGGTCTATTTGGCAGAGCGCGACATTGAGAGCATCACGAAGACTACGGTCTTCGCGACCCTGCCCGATGGGCTCTGTGTGTCTGGCCTCACCGCAGGTGCTGCCACCGACACCCAAATCCTTGCCAAGGTGAAAGCGGCTGCTGGCGACGTTCCCGTCTTCGTGAACACCGGTGTTCGGGCACACAACGCTGCTGAGCAGTTAGCCATCGCCGATGGCGCTGTGATTGGCACCTACTTCAAGAAGGACGGCGTTTTCGAAAACGCCGCCGACCAGTCCAGGGTTGAAGAACTCATGGGTGTGGTCAAGGGCCTTCGCTAGTCCTTTTTCCGCACGCCATGACCCCAGCGGATACTTCCACGACTCATCGCCTTGGTCTTTTTGCCGGGGCCTTCGCGCTAATCTGGGAATGCGCAGAGTGAGCGCCGTGAACAAGGAGGTTCGCCTAAATGTCTAACAACCAACGTGTAGTAGTCGCAGTGGCCACAGCCAAGGCTGGCCACGAAGCCGAGCTCAAGAGCCGCCTGGAGGGTGTTGCCACGGCGTCGTGGGATGAGCCCGGTGTTGTCACCTATGCCGTCCATGACGTTATCGACCAGCCAGGCCAGTTCATGATGGTGGAGGTCTATGCCTCAGACCAGGCATTTGATGACCACCTAGCAACTGATCACGTGAAGGCGTTGATTGCGGACCTCTCCGGCCTGGTTGAGGGTGAATTGATTGTGTATCAAGGCAAGGCCAGCGCTTTCTCTGCTGGAGCAAAGGGAGCACTGTAACCGTGCCTATTGAGTCCACCGGGAACCTCATCGGTATGCTTCTGCCCGAGCGCTCGCTGCCAGACGCCGACGGCGTCATGGTCCCATTGCGCGGGGCAGAAGCGAAGGCCACTCTCGTGGCCTTCGTGTGCAATCACTGTCCCTATGTTAAGCACGTTGAAACGGCGTTCGGTCAGGTGGCTGCCCGTCACGAGCCTGCTGGGCTTCGCACGGTTGTGGTGGTCAGCAGCGACGTTGATGCCTACCCCGATGATGATGTGCCGGGCATTCGCGCTCAGATTGAGCGGGCTGGCTGGGACTTCCCGTACCTGATTGATAGTGACCAGTCTTTGGCACTCGAGCTTGGTGCGGTCTGCACCCCAGATTTCTTCCTCTTCGATGCTGGTTTCGAACTGGTGTATCGGGGCGCCTTTGATGCGTCCTCACCGAAGAATGGCAACCCCGTCACCGGCGATTTGTTGGAGGGCGCCATTATTAGCGCACTTGCCGGAACCGCAGTGCCGCTGCCTCACCGGCCCGCAATGGGGTGTGGGATTAAGTGGTTGCCAGGAAATGAGCCCGAGGCCCACTAGCAATGGATGTCCAGATTGAGCGTCGCAAACTCCTAGCGAAGGAGCGCAAGCAGAAGATTCTTGAGTGGGTTGCCGCTGAAGAAGCTATCGACTTTGCGAGCTTGGCGAAGTTTTTGGACGTGTCAATAATGACGGTTCGTCGCGATGTGCAGAACCTGGTGGACCAGGGCTATATGACCCTCACGAGAGGCGGCGCTTCCGCGCAGCTCTCTCGTTCCCTCGACATTTTGGTAAACCCCAGAGCGTCAGATTCCAGTGTGGCTAAGGCGCGCATTGGCGAGTTTGCCGCGCGCAATATGACTGCTGGTGACGTGATTTTCGTGGGGACTGGATCCACTACGGCCCAGTTCATCCAGTTCTTGAATCCCGATCAGAACCTGACGGTGATTACACCGTCATTACCCCACGCCTCCTTCTTGGCCTCCAGGGGAGTTCGTGTCATTAGCACCGGGGGATTAGTCGCTACAGATGACCTTGCCCAAAGCGGCTCAATTGCGGCGTGGAGCATCTCGCGATACAACGCCAACATGGCCGTTATCGGGGCCCACGGAATCTCGCGAAAGACAGGCCTCAGCGAAGTGAACCCTGAGATCGCAGAACTCAATCGTCTGCTCGCAGAGAACGCAGACAAGACATGGGTTCTCGCCGATTTATCGAAGGCGGGAGTCAAGAGCCCTTTTCACACCCTGGAGCTGGAGGGAGTCCACACGATCGTGACGACCCACGATGGTGTGGATCTCTTCGAGTTTGAAGTCGCGGGTATGTGCCAGGTGATGAGCGCCCCGTTGTCGCCGTTTAGCTTCCAGGGGAACCCCTAAGTCACAGTTTCTAACACTTTTTGTGTTATATTGTGTGTTAACTCAACAGGGCACCTGTGCCCTTCGTGGCCTACATCAATCATTGTGGGCCGTTGTAGAGCAGTTCTTATCGGGTAATGCCATGTGGCAGAGAAAAAGGAGTGACAGATGACGAAGATCGCGTATTTGGGTATGGGAACCATGGGTAGCGGTATGGCCGCAAACCTCAAGAAGGCCGG
Source organism: Actinomycetota bacterium (assembly GCA_009704535.1). GTDB lineage: Bacteria > Actinomycetota > Actinomycetes > Actinomycetales > Microbacteriaceae > Pontimonas. The sequence continues at coordinate 57 of WLEA01000063.1, read as the reverse complement.
ACACGACGTCACAGCCTGGAACCGTTCCGCCAAGACCACCCCCGTCCTCGAGGCCGC
>WLEA01000062.1 GCA_009704535.1 Actinomycetota bacterium | reverse complement strand
TGAGGGAAGAAGCACCTGATAGACGACCGTGTAGGAACCAGGGGCAAGCCCTGCAGGCAGTGCCACAGCTCTGTCGAAAGCCCCACCAGTTGAGACCTCTTCGAAAAGCTTCACCTCAGGGGCAAAAAGAGACACTGTCGCTACAGCACCGGCGGGAACACTCAACCCGGAAACATCAACAACAGCTCCCTCCGAGGGTTGCCCAGCACGCCCCCTAAAATCAAGAGCTAACCGCGGATCCGCCGGCAACTCAGCGCCAGCACTCGGCGCCGGAGCGGCATCTAGATCACGGTTAAAGCCGACAGTGGTGCGCATTGTGCGGGTGTAGGAATTAGGAGTTGTTCCGAAAGACCATTGGGCCTGAATTCCAGCGTCGTGCTGCACTGGATTGAGGCTGTCATCGAGATTACCTCCGCTCGCAATCGTGCTGTATGGGGCACTATAACTGCCGACAAAGTAGTGAGTGAACGGCTGGCTCGAGTCCAATTCGTCGTAGGCAATGTACTGGCCTGAGATGGGGTTGGCCTCCCTTAGGGAGCGCAGTCCGCTGTTGACTACCGTGGAGCCAATTCCGGCGTCACTGTTTCCTGGAGCTGCGTCACCACCGATGTAAAGCTTCACCTGGGCAGCGTTGGTTGCAGGGATTGTTACGGTCCATGTCTCGTCGTAGTAGTTGTTGGGGTGGACGTAACTAATCGCTCTGCTTACCACGTAACTGAGTCCGCCCACGACGATTGTGTAAGTAGTGGTTGCTCCAGCGTTGCCAGTAGCAGTGGAGGAACCGCTACCGGAACCCGCCGGTACCGTTTCTTGCGCGCCGGTTAACCCACTCACGGCAACGGAGGTCCATGAAGCGAGCCCTGAGTTGCGGGCGGCGCCTGCTTCACCATATGCGACGGTCCCCACAGCTAGAACCGGTCCAGCGCCACCACAACACCATTGCCTCAGCCCACCGAAGTAAACTTGGTCGCTACCTGTGTTCGAGGCCAGGCTGGTGTTGCCGTTGAACACCATTTTTATCCCATCGGAGCCATCAGTCTGCTGACCGCCGCCGGGGTTCAGGATGACCATGGGTTGTCCACCTTGGCTGCTGGCCGAATAGACGGGAGAAACAGGACCCGCGAAAGTGATTGCGAGAGCAGCGATCAGAGCTGAGACCATCTTCTTGTTTTTCACTGGATCAAGGCCTTCCGTAGATGTGCGTAGACATTGCCGGAGTTTTCCAGCCTCCAAATTCAGGTGTAATTCTACAACAAAATGTGAGGATGGGATTTTTTTCAGGTTTTTTCGCTGAGGCGTGCCGAAGAATTACCCCTGGGCCTGGAACCCGTCACAGGTTTGCTAATTCGGGGAAATAGGTGCTTAGAGCCTCTCCCGCTAGGGGAGAAGCTCGCGAGTTCTATTCTCGGAGGCGGCCCTGTCCGGGATGGCGGACTGACACTCGCCCTCTCTTCGCTACTTAGGTTGTTGGGGTGGCGCTTTTTCTTGCTCTCGCTGGGGGCGCCGCGCTTGGTTTCGCGCCCAATCGGAACGACGCCAAGAGACCGAGGACTAGGAATCCTGCCGCAAAGAACGACGCACTTCTCGCCCCATCTGTGAGAGCCTGACCACTCGCCTCCTGAATCTCTTCTGCCAGTGAGAGCTCCACCGATTGAGCGGTCAATGAGTCTACGAGCCCGGGAATCACGCCTCCGGCAGAGTCCACGACCGCCTCGACAATTCCCACTTGAGCAGTGGCGGGAATAGCGAGCGTGGCGAGTCGGTCTTCGAGGGAGGCTTGTGTGCCAGTGAACAACACGGTGCCAATCACAGCGATTCCGAGAGCCGAGCCAACCTGACGCGCGGTGGATTGTGAGCCTGATCCCTGGCCAGTCTTGTCCATGGGCACGTCGACCATAATCACTCCGGTCAACTGAGCGGTAGCGAGCCCGACACCGACGCCGTAGAGGAACAGGAACGGTGCAATCGCAGCCCATCCCGTGGTTGTTGAGGCGACAAGCCCAAAGCCCACGATGCCGACGATTTCAAGCCCCACCCCGAGTTGGACAGCACGGGCGGCGGGGAGCTTTCCGGAGAGGGCTCCACCAACACCGGAGGCGACAAAGGCCCCGCCGGCGAGGAAGAGAAGGACAAGGCCAGCACCAATGGGCGTCATTCCGATGACGTTTTGTAGCCAGAGCGGGATAGCGAAAATGAGGCCAAATTCACCCATCGAGATGATCAGTGCGGCTATCGTTCCGTTCCTGAAGGAGGGAATGCGATAGAGCTTCAGGTCAAGAAGCACGCCCTGATTGTTTCGCGCACGACGGGTCTCCCACCAGACGAAGGCGACCCCCGCCACAACGGCAATCCCTAGCGAGAGGGGAATCACCGAGATGCCCTCAGCCGGCCACATCAGAGTGCCGACTTGGAAGTTGCTCTGCGGGTTAACTAACCACCACCCATAGACGCGACCTTCGATGAGTCCAAAGACCAGAGGCCCAAACAGCACCATGGAGAGCAGGGCACCGACCCAGTCGATTCCCTGTTTCGCGCCGGGCGCTTTCGATTCAGTTACATAGAGGACAAGGCCTCCGAAAATGAGGAGTCCCAGTGGAACGTTAATGAGAAACGCCCATCGCCACGTGAAATCGGTCGCTAGCCACCCGCCTAGGACAGGACCCACAGCCACCATGCCACCGATGGTGGAGCCCCACACAGCAAATGCAATACCGCGCTCCTTGCCCTGGAAGTTCGCGTTGACCAGCGAGAGCGTCGTCGGCAGCACCATGGCACCACCGAATCCCTGAATCACGCGAGCAAGGATGAGGCTCTCGGCACTATCGGCCGACCCCGCCCAGACCGATGCCGCCACAAAAATCACGATTCCAATGAGCAATACCAGCCGGCGGCCAAAGCGGTCGGCTAACGATCCCCAGATAAGAAGTGTCGCGGCAAAGATCAGCACGTAGCTTTCTTGCACCCACTGCACTTCTGTGGAAGTCAGACCAAGCCCGCTAATGATCTCGGGAAAAATCGTATTGACGATTGTCCCGTCGATAATCACCAGTGAGATGGCCAGCGAAATGAACAGCAGCCCAATCCATCGAGAACGAGACGACGCCATGGTGGGTTTCTCCCCAATCGGGTTGCAGTAATGCCCAAGCGAGGGCGCTCCCGAGTCTAGGGGTGATTGTCAGCACCCGGTGGCGGGGCACAGCGCCTGAGGGCTCACAGGTCCCCAGACCCGCGGCGCGCTACGGTCAGGACTAGAGCATTCGGGATCTCATCTCGCGTCGCGAGAATGACGACTTTTCCGTGTGCCAACAAGGAGAAATACATGAGCGACACAAACACCACCGAGACCAGCCCAGAGCTAGGCGACATTGTCGCAGTAGCAACCGGTGCGGGCTCGTTTGGCACTTTACTGGCGGCAGCCACCGCCGCTGGTCTGGTTGAGACCCTTCAGGGTGCTGGACCATTCACTGTTTTCGCTCCCAACGATGACGCTTTCGCAGCGCTTCCTGCTGGACTGGTTGACGCCCTGTTGAAGGAAGAAAACCGCGACACCCTCGTCAAGGTCCTCACCTACCACGTTGTCAGCGGTGCCGTGCTTGCCGCTGATGTCGCCACTGGTGACGTTGCCACCGTCGAGGGTTCCACGATTGCAGTCGTCGTTGGCGATGGCGTTGTCGTGAACGATTCGGCCCACGTCATTGCCACCGACATCAAGGCTTCTAATGGCGTAATTCACGTCATTGATGCTGTCTTGGTGCCCTCAGGTGTGGATGCGGCAGCCCTGCTGTCCTAGTTCGCTCTGCCACTGGGGTTGGTGACCACGGTCACCAACCCCAGTGCTCGCGAACGCTGCGCTAGAGCTCACCCCACCCTGATCGAGGGCCGATGACTGCCTTACCTAAGGATTCGCCGCTCGAAAAGCGGCCTGTGCTAGGGCTCCGCCACCCGGTCGGTTTGTGAGCGTTAGCTCGGCTTGGCTCCGGGAAGCAAACTGCTCGGCAATCGCAAGACCCAGCCCAGTTCCCTGGTAATCGTTAGGCCCGCGCCAAAACCGGTCGAATGCGCGCTTTTCATGCTCTGACGAGAGCCCCGGGCCGGAGTCTTCAACGGTGAGAGTGATCATGTCCTGCACCCTCTGGAGGATCACACGAACGGTGCCGCCTGCAGGCTCCAGTGCCAGAGCATTGTCGAGGAAAACATCAAGGATTTGTTCAACGGCTGTGGGTACGGCCAGCACGGCTAGCCCGGGTTCGATATCGGCCCCGACGTGTTTCCCGGCCTCCTCGGCGAGGTTGCGCCAGCTAGCGACCCTTTCGGCGCAGATGGCAGACGCATCGACACTGCCGAGCCCTCCACTATCTGCTCCAGAGCGTCCTAGAGCGAGAAGACCATCGATGAGTCGAGTAAGACGAACCACTTCGGCCTCAATCGCATCGAAGCGCTCTTCCGTCTTGGGGGTCGGGGCAAGCGACGCGCGCAAGCCCTCGAGCCTCAACATCATCGCGGTGAGCGGCGTTCTCAGCTGGTGGGAGGCATCGGAAGCAAAACGTTTTTGCTCCTCGACCAGTAAACCGACGCGAGCGGCCATTGTGTTGAACGCCTGAGCGAGTGCCCGGATGTCGCTCGGTCCAACGTCCTCTCTGGCTCGGGCGGCGAGCTCACCGCGAGAGATAGCGGCCGCTGCCTCATCCAGCTCCTTGAGGCCCCGGGCCAGGCTTCTCGACAAGATGAGCGCCAGGATTGCTCCGAGGAGCAGGGTAGTCAACGCCACCAACCCGATTCCAGAGAGTTGACGGGCCACTTCCTTGTCGATGGCAGCTTTGTCAAAGGTGAGACGCACGGCCCCCAGGACCCTGTCGCCACTAAAGACCGGGACGGCGACGTAGACCAGTGTGAGGTTCAGGGTGTCGGAAAATCGCTCTCCGGTCGCCACTGAGCCCGCTAGGGCCGTCATGAATTCTGGGCGATTCGCGTAGCTGATCCCAACGCGGTTTTCTTCGGGGTCATTAGTGACCACGGCAACGCCAGCGCGGTCGACAATGACCACTCGCGCTCCACCGGCCTCTCGATACTCACTGGCCAGCTCCCGCACAGGACTCAGGTCTGACGGGGTGAGTGACTCCAGCGCTTCCTCGGCTCGGCCGGCGAGGACAAAAGCGTCTCGCTCCAGTCCGGTAAGCAGGCGGTCGCGTTCAACTCCCTGGATAAAGCTGGCGAAAGGGAGGGTAGAAGCTGCCAAAGCAACGAGCACGATTCCCAGAAAACTGGCAAGGAGCAGTCGCCTCATTGTGGTTGATGGAGTCGGAACCCCACTCCACGGACGGATTGAATCCAGTCGGGATTACCTAGCTTCTTTCGCAGTGATGCAACGTGTGCGTCTAAGGTTTTTGTGCTCCCGTACCAATTCATGTCCCAGACGTCGCGCAGGATGGTCTCCCGACGGTGAGCCGTGTCCGGGTCTGCAGCCAAGTAGGCGAGAACGTCGAACTCTTTCGGGGTGAGCATCAGTTCGTTGGACCCGAGGTGCGCGCGCCGTTGCCTCGTGTCAACCCTTAAGTCGCCCAAGGACATGACGGATTGCTCATCGGGCGCCTGGGTGGTTGACACCCTTCGATGGACCGCGCGCATCCGGGCGAGGAGTTCCCGCATACCAAAGGGCTTCACAAGGTAGTCGTCCGCACCCAACTCGAGGGCCAACACTCGATCCGCCTCATCGCCGCGGGCGCTGATCACGATAATGGGCGTGTTGGTGGTTTCGCGCGCCGCCCGTGCGACATCGGTGCCATCGAGATCGGGCAATCCGAGGTCGAGCAGCACAATGTCCCAGCCACCCTGGGCCAAGAGCTCCAGCCCATCGTGGCCGGAGCGTGCCCCGACGACGCTCCACGAGACCGCTTCGAGCGCGTCGAGTATTGCTCCCGCAATTGCCGGGTCATCCTCGATGAGAAGAACCTTCACGCGCCTATTCTCTCGTGCTGTCAGGTTTTGCGGATTCCCCTAGTGGTCTCCCGGTCGGTTGTTACCGAAATCTTGGATGTTTCTTGGAAATTGCTCCTCTATTCCTTGGACACTGCGACCATAGCCTTCAAGCATGTCAAACAACTTGCTCATTGGTTTAGGAATCATCGGCATTCTTGGAACCGGCTCAGCCGCGGTCGTTGCCAACACTCAGGCGTTGGTCGACACCAACCCGTCGCCCCTCATTGAGGCCAGCGACGTCCTGCTCCCCGACCCCACGGGAACCACTGTGGTCATACCCTCCGAGGTAGCCCCAGAACCGGTCCCAAGCTCAGGGGCGGGCGCTCCCTCAGACGCGGTCAGCTCGAATGTCCAAGACGCCCCCCAATTGTCCACGCCGAGCGCGCGCGTTGCACCGGTGGTGTCAGCACCAGTTGACGCCACCTCTAGCGGATCGTCCTATTCGGAGAGCGATGATGACGACGAGAGCGATGATGACGACGAGAGCGATGATGACGACAACGAGGACGACGAAGAGGCAGGCGAGGACGACGATTACGAGGATGACGATGACTAACGGTGCAGCGGGCTTCGTGACCCGCCAGTTCTTTACCTTTGCGACATCGGTTGCCGTTGTCGGGCTGACGGGCCTATTGAGCTCTCAGGCTAGTGCTGCCGATGTTCAACAGCAGGAGCGCGCGGCCCAGGCGGCTGCGCTCGAAGAAGCAATCGCTCAAGCAGTCCAGACCCAGGTCCGCGCTGAAGTGGCGGCTTTGATGCCTCCGGTCGAACCACCTGCGACTTCAGGAACCGCTGCCCAACCAGAGCCTGCAGCGTCGGCACCTCTTCAGACGGCCGCGCCCGCACCTGCTCCCGCTCAGACTGCCACCCCTGCTCAGGCGGCTGCACCAGCACCCGCACCAGCACCGGCACCTGCACCAGCTCCAGCACCTGCTCCAGCACCCGTGGACGCAGTCACGGCGGGTTCGTAGGTGATGGCCAACCCCTCATTGCTTGTTGACCCGGTGGCCTCGGCCCTCCACTCCGTTCTGTTTTCTGAGGGCTCAGGCCCGCGATCGTTCGGGGCGGAGGGCAAGATTATGGGCACGCGCGCCAAAATTCTCACGATTGGTGGCATGCCCGAGCTTCCAGAGCAGCTTTTCGAGGTGCTGAGATCGCTCGAGCATCGATGGAGTCGCTTCCTCGATGCCTCCGAACTCTCTGTGATGAACATGAATCCTGGGATTGCGCACCCTGTGTCGCGCGAGACGCAGGAACTTGTTCACGCGATGCAGCGGGGCCATGAACTGACCAGGGGCGCTTTTAATCCGACACTTCTCCCTGCACTGGTGGCGGAGGGATATGCGACCTCCCTGGTGAACCCCGAACTCACTACTCGGGTTCACGAAGCGGCACGGTCCCGAGGGGATTTGGGCAGGGTTGAGATGGGCTCCGGCACCATCACGCTTCCGCTTGGCACCATGATCGACTCCGGTGGCGTAGGGAAAGGTCTTGCGGCCGACATGACCGTGCGCATCGCCCACGAAGCCGGCGCCTTAGGGGTCCTCGTAGACGTCGGAGGCGACCTTCGTGTCAGCGGCTTTTCACCCCGTGGGGATTCGTGGCGCCTAGCCATCGAAAACCCCCTCGCGACCGCCCAACAGCTCAGTGTCATAGCAGTCGTGGATTCTGGAGTCGCAACCTCGACAGTGACAAAACGTCGCTTCACCTCCGGTTCTCTAGAGACTCACCACATCATTAGCCCACGAACGCTCAAGAGCACAGTTTCGGACACCATTCAGGCCACTGTGGTGGCATCCACCGCGGCGGACGCCGAGATGTGGACAAAGGTTGCCTTCGTTGATGGGCATCGAGCCCTTCTCGATTTAGCCAGACGGCATCAATTCGAGGCTGGATGCTTGCTCGTTTCGGGGGAGTGGGTCACATCCCCTGGATGGCCGGTGGCGGATGCTTGATTTTAGCAATCCACAAATTTGGTGGTTCCTTACTCGTGCCAGCGCGATGGTTGGCTGGGTGCTGCTCACGCTGACCGCCGTCTGGGGGATTCTCTTGAAGACCCGGATTCTTCGCGGAGCGGATAATCCTGAGTGGCTGAAAATCACCCATCGTTACATATCCGGTTTGGCGATGGCGATGGTCGCCCTCCACATCGTGACACTGGTTCTTGACGATTACATCGACTTTGGGTGGGCGGATGTCCTCATTCCCTTCTCGACCTCATTTGAGCCACTTGCTGTTGCGCTGGGGGTTGTCGCGTTCTGGCTACTGGTGAGTATTCAGCTCACCGCTGTGCTGGCGAAATGGCTGCCCGAGGTGCTCTGGAAAGTGGTTCACCTCTCGAGCTACGGAGTGCTCGTGCTCGTCGCGTTGCACTCAGCTCTCGTGGGGACTGATGTTGGCACCCCCTGGTACACGGCGGTGTCCCTGATTCTCATCACAACCGCCACCCTCGCTGCCGTGGTGCGCTTTATCATCGCCGGCCGCGAAAAGCCCGCTCCGAGGGTTAACCCGGCTCCAGCCCGCGCTGCAGTCCTCGGTGAGGGCGTTCCCTCCGCCGTCACTGGTTTTCGAGCCCGAGTGGTGGACCGCACCAACCTGGGTGCAGGCATTGCGGAGGTCACCCTGACTCCGGTAGACACCAGTCTCGAGCTCGAGTGGGAAGCTGGTGCTCACCTCACTCTTCACCTGGGCAACGGTCTCGAGCGCCAATACTCTCTGGCTGGTGATCCTGCGGAGCAGACGACCTTGCTGATTGGTGTCAAAAAC
>WLEA01000061.1 GCA_009704535.1 Actinomycetota bacterium | reverse complement strand
AGCGGTGAACGTGTCTGGGGCGACCTGTGTCGAGGCCCCCACCTCCCGAACACTCGCTTAATTGGTAAGGGCTGGAAGTTGACGAGGGTTGCGGCTGCCTACTGGCGCGGGAGTGAGAAGAACCCCCAACTTCAGCGCATCTATGGCACAGCCTGGGCGACCGAAGAGGACTTGGCTGACCACCTCGCTCGTCTTGACGAAGCGGCGAGGAGAGATCACCGCAAGCTCGGTGTTGAACTCGATTTGTTCTCCTTCCCCGACGAGATTGGGTCCGGCCTGGCCGTGTTTCATCCGAAGGGTGGGGTTATCCGTCGGGTCATGGAGGACTATTCCCGCCAGCAACACGAACAGGCTGGCTACGAATTTGTCTACAGCCCGCACATCACCAAGGGTGAGCTCTTTGAGACCTCAGGCCACCTTTCTTGGTACAAGGAGGGCATGTTCCCGCCAATCCAGATGGATGAGCAGCGCGATTCCAGCGGGGCGATAACAAAACAGGGTGTCGACTACTACCTCAAGCCGATGAATTGTCCCTTCCACATCCTGATTTTCCGCTCGCGTCAACGTTCTTACCGTGAGCTCCCGTTGCGTCTGTTCGAGTTCGGCACCGTCTATCGGTATGAAAAAAGCGGGGTGGTTCACGGTCTGACGCGCGTGCGCGGTCTCACCATGGATGATGCCCACATTTTCGTAACCCCCGATGACCTCGAGTCTGAGCTGACTAGTCTTCTGGACTTCGTTTTGCGCTTGCTCGGTGACTTCGGGCTTACCGACTTCTACCTTGAGCTCTCCACACGGGATGAGAACAGCGACAAATTTGTGGGCTCGGACGAACTCTGGGAGAGGGCAACCAGCACCCTCGAGTCTGTGGCGACTCGCTCTGGCCTCACCCTGGTTCCAGATCCAGGTGGCGCCGCGTTTTATGGCCCCAAGATCTCTGTCCAAGCCAAAGATGCCATCGGACGTAGTTGGCAGATGTCGACCATTCAGCTTGATTTCACGCTGCCCGAGCGGTTTGAGTTGGAGTACCAGGCCGCTGATGGAACCAGGCAGACCCCCATCATGATTCACCGTGCACTCTTTGGGTCCATCGAGCGCTTCTTTGGCGTCTTGACCGAGCACTACGCCGGTGCTTTCCCCGCGTGGCTATCTCCCGTCCAGGTGGTCGGAATTCCCGTCGCGGACGAGTACGCCCCGTATATGGCTGAGGTCATCGAGGCGCTGTCCCAGCGAGGTGTGAGGGCGGAGTTAGATGATTCGGATGACCGCATGCCCAAGAAGATTCGCAACCACACGATGGACAAGGTCCCCTTCCTCTTGATTGCGGGGGAAGATGACAGGGCTGCCGGAGCAGTGAGTTTTAGGTTCCGAGATGGCTCTCAAAAAAACGGTGTGGCAATCAAGGACGCCATCGACGAGATCGTGACGGCCATCGAAACCAGAGCGCATGGCTAGTTCAGCAGATGAGGGCTTCCAGACCCTCGACGCAGCCACGCTGCCGGGGGTTCCCGATGCGTTCCAGCGCCTCTGGACACCCCATCGCATCGCCTATATTCAGGGTGAAACGGCTCTGATGAATGGTGGGTGCGTGTTCTGCATCGCGCCCGATATGAACGAGGACGAGTCCCTTGTCGTGGCCCGGGGGAGTCTCGTGTATGCGGTCCTGAACCTCTACCCCTACAACGCCGGCCACCTGCTCATCTGCCCGTTTCGCCACGTTGCGAACTATGACGAGATCACACCCGAGGAAATTGCCGAGATGGGGGAATTTGTCCAGATCGCGATGAAGACCCTCCGCGCGGTCTCTGGAGCGCATGGATTCAACCTGGGCGTCAACCAGGGAAGCGTTGCGGGTGCTGGCATCGAGGCCCACTTGCACCAACACGTGGTGCCGCGTTGGTCGCAGGACTCAAATTTCTTCCCGATAGTTGCCAGGACCAAAGCGATGCCTCAGCTCCTCGGCGACATGCGCAGAATTCTGAGGGACAGTTGGCCCACAGGTTCTGGCGGTTAGACTTTCGCTCTAGTTTTCATCACACCATTGTGCGCAGCACTACGAGAGGAACTTCAGTAGCTCATGGCTGAAAAATCACAGGCACCAACTTCTGGAACAGCTCGCGTAAAGCGCGGTCTGGCCGAGATGCTGAAGGGCGGCGTCATCATGGATGTCGTAACCCCAGAACAGGCTCGAATTGCCGAGGACGCTGGTGCGGTCGCTGTGATGGCACTCGAGCGGGTGCCCGCTGATATTCGTGCCGAGGGTGGAGTGGCGCGCATGAGCGACCCCGACCTGATCCAGGGCATCATCGACACGGTGTCCATTCCCGTCATGGCGAAGGCCCGGATTGGTCACTTCGTCGAGGCCCAGATTCTCGAGGCACTCAAGGTCGACTACATCGACGAGTCTGAAGTGTTGAGCCCAGCAGACTATGTCAACCACATCGACAAGTGGCGCTTCACCATCCCGTTTGTGTGCGGCGCTACCAATCTCGGTGAAGCACTTCGTCGCATTACTGAGGGTGCTGCAATGATTCGCTCTAAGGGCGAGGCCGGAACGGGCGACGTGTCTGAGGCCACGAAGCACATTCGCACCATCCGAGGTGAGATTGCCCGCCTGAGCGCAATGTCACCTGATGAGATCTACGTTGCCGCCAAAGAATTGCAGGCGCCCTACGACTTGGTCCTCGAGGTTGCAACGACCGGCACGCTGCCGGTCGTGCTCTTCACTGCAGGGGGAATCGCCACTCCAGCCGACGCAGCCATGATGATGCAACTCGGAGCAGACGGTGTGTTCGTTGGCTCTGGCATCTTTAAGTCTGGAAACCCGTCCGAGCGAGCCGCAGCGATCGTCAAAGCCACCGCTCAATTTACCGACGCCTCAGTGATTGCCGAGGTCTCTCGTGGACTTGGTGAGGCAATGGTCGGCATCAACGTGGGTGACCTTCCTGCTCCTCACCGTCTCGCGGAACGTGGCTGGTAGTAACGCCCCACGAATTGGGGTTCTAGCACTTCAGGGCGACGTGCGCGAGCACTGCGCTGTTCTCAGGGAACTCGGCTGCGATGTCATCGAGATTCGCTTGCCCTCGCACTTAGAGGGCATTGACGGGCTGGTAATCCCCGGCGGTGAGTCGAGCGTGATGGACAAGCTGTCTCGCATTTTCGGGTTGGCGACACCCGTGCGAGAGGCAATCGCTGCGGGGTTGCCAGTGCTCGGAACTTGCGCGGGACTCATCATGGTCGCCGACCGAATCGAGGATGCAATTGCAGGCCAAGAAAATTTTGGCGGACTTGACGTGACGGTTCGCCGCAATGCTTTTGGCGCACAGGTTGATTCTTTCGAGACTTCCCTCACCGTGGAGGGTGTGGCAGGACCGGCGCTGGACGTTGCTTTCATCAGGGCACCCGTGGTCACCGCAGTGGGGCCTGGCGCGCGGGTGATTGCCTCGCTCGCGGACGGTCGAGTTGTGGGTGTCGTCGGTGGGAACATCATCGGGGTGGCCTTTCACCCTGAAATTACTGGTGAAGACCGAATTCACCGGATGTTTCTCGAGCTGGTCGTACACAGGTCGCTCCAACGACCCGCCGCCATTGACGCCTAAGATGGATAGGTAATCTGGGGGAGGGATATGTCCGGCCACTCTAAATGGGCGACGACCAAGCACAAGAAGGCTGTCATTGATGGCAGACGCGCGAAGTCGTTTGCCAAGCTGATCAAGAACATTGAGGTGGCGGCCAAAGTCGGTGGCCCCGACCCCTCGGGAAATCCCACCCTCGCGGACGCCATCCAGAAGGCCAAAAAGACCTCTGTTCCCAACGACAATATTGACCGTGCCATCAAGCGCGGTGGCGGTCTCACCGGGGAGGCCATCGACTACCAAACGATTATGTATGAGGGCTATGGCCCCGGCGGTGTCGCTCTTCTCATCGAGTGTTTGACAGACAACCGCAATCGGGCAGCCGCTGAGGTGCGCATCATCATGAGTCGCAACGGCGGCCAGATGGCTGACCCTGGAAGCGTTGCCTACAACTTCGCCCGTAAGGGTGTCGTGTCCATCACCAAGGTCGACGGGCTCACCGAAGACGATGTTCTCGCGGCGGTTCTCGATGCTGGCGCGGAAGAGGTCATCGACCGTGGTGCGGGTTTCGAGGTTGTTGCCGAGCCGTCGGATTTAGTGGCCACCCGTGTGGCGGTGCAAGCTGCTGGGATCGACTACGACGCGGCAGACATCGAGTTCATCGCGGCCGTCACTATTGCGCCTGAGCTCGACGTGGTGTCCACCGTATTCGCGCTGATTGAGGCGCTAGAGGATTGTGATGACGTCCAGAGCGTCTTCACAAACATGGAGCCCTCACCAGAGGTTCTTGAGGCACTCGACCAGGCCGAGGGCTAAGTCGGCACCATGCCCATCATTCTCGGCGTGGACCCCGGTCTCACCCGATTGGGCGTGGGTGTGATTAGTCATGGAGCGGGCAGAAATGTCAGCCTTGTTCACGTCGAGGTCTTGAGGACCCCCCCAGATGACGACTCAAGTGCGAGGGTCGGAGGAATGGCCCGGATGCTCGCTCAGGTTATCGACGCACACAACCCCGATATCGTTGCGCTGGAGCGGGTTTTTGCCCAACACAATGTCCGCACGGTGATGGGGACCGCGCAGGTGAGCGGCGTGGTTCTCGCTCTCGCTCACGAACGGGGCATTCCGGTATCTCTGCGAACCCCGAGTGAGGTTAAGGCGGCGGTCACTGGTTATGGCAGAGCCAACAAAGCCCAAGTGGGACACATGGTCCAAAGGATTCTGGGGTTAGCGGAAATGCCTCAACCTGCTGACGCCGCTGATGCGCTGGCACTGGCAATCACCGAAGCGTGGCGGGGAGTTCCTGGGTCTGTGGCCCAGCCCGGGTCATCGGCGACTCCTGCACAGCAGGCGTGGCGGGACGCCGAAGCCAAAGCGAGGAGACCTAGGCTACAAAGGTGATTGCATCGATTCGAGGGACGCTGTTGCGGCGAACCGGCAACGACCTGATTATCGATGTCTCAGGCATTGGCTATCGCGTCACGGTGTCCGATCGCCTCGCGCTGGCTGTTCGCGACGGCGAGGATGTGGTCGTTCATACTGCATACATCCCTCGGGAGGACCAGGTCTCTCTCTACGGTTTCGATACACCCGAAGAGCTCGACATGTTCGACTTGTTGCGAAGCGTCACTGGTGTAGGCCCCAAATCGGCTATGGCCGTGCTGAGTCAGTTATCGGCAGACGAAATCCATGACGCCATCGCCCACGAGAACGATGCCGCTTTCAGGTCAGTTAGTGGAATTGGGCCAAAGACCGCGAAACTCATCGTGCTATCACTTCAGGGCTCTTTCGAACGAAAGCCCTCTCGCGGGTCGGGAGCGAGTAGTCCCGCATCGACCTCACACGAGATCGTGCGGCACTCTGTCGTTCAAGCTCTAGTCGGTTTGGGTTGGTCGGATCGTGTCGCACGGGACGGAGTGCAACGAGCGCTGGAGGCGGATTCTGACGGACCTGTGGAGGCGAACACTCTTCTCCGTCGGGCGCTAACTATTCTTGGACCTCACACCAATCGGGAGGCTAGGTCGTGAGCGAGAATCCGTTGGAGCCGTCGCTCGGCTCTGACAACGAAGTACAGTTCGAAGGTGCGCTCAGGCCCCGCACGCTTGATGACTTTGTTGGTCAGGCAAAAGTCCGGGAACAACTCTTGCTCCTGCTCCAGGCGGCGCAAAAGCAGAACCGCACACCTGACCACATCCTGCTCTCGGGCCCTCCTGGCCTTGGCAAGACAACGTTAGCCATGATCGTCGCCGAAGAAACTGGCCAGTCTCTGAGAATCACCAGTGGCCCCGCAATTAACCATGCCGGAGATTTAGCGGCCGTGGTGTCCTCGTTGGTTCCAGGAGAGGTTCTCTTCATTGATGAAATCCACCGCATGGCGAGGCCCGCGGAGGAGATGCTCTATCTGGCTATGGAGGATTTCCGCATCGACATCATGGTGGGCAAGGGTGCTGGAGCAACCGCGTTGCCACTGGAGCTAGCGCCTTTCACACTTGTTGGCGCCACCACCCGGTCAGGGCTCCTACCTGGCCCGCTTCGAGATCGCTTTGGGTTCACCGCTCACCTCGAGTTCTATTCCGAAGATGAGCTCACCACTGTGTTGGAGCGCTCCTCACGAGTGTTGGGTCTTTCGTGGCCGACCCAAGCCCTGAATGAAATTGCTGGTCGCTCGAGGGGCACGCCCCGAATTGCGAACAGGCTACTGAGACGAGTCAGAGACTATGTCCTCGTTCACGACGCTGAGCCGACTGTCGCTTCGGTCCAGGCCGCTCTCAAGGTCTATGACGTTGACGAGTTGGGCCTCGACCGCCTGGACCGTGCGGTCTTGGAGATCCTGATTACTCGATTCGGCGGGGGTCCGGTTGGCCTTGGCACGCTGTCAGTCTCTGTTGGGGAGGAGGCCGAGACGATTGAATCGGTTGTCGAGCCTTTCCTGGTTCGTCAAGGATTCATTCAAAGGACCCCACGGGGTCGACTCGCGACGTCTGCCGCGTACTCACACCTGGGTCATGAAGCTCCACGGCGGAATGACCTATAGTTACTGGGTAACCTGAACTTCGTAGTGGTGTAATCGAAAGGCTTGTGTTTCCCCATGGATCCGATTTCGCTGTTTATGATTGCAGTCCTTGGATTGCTCATTTATTTCATGATTCGCAATTCGCGCAAGCAGCGGAAGACGCAAGAGGAGCTTGCCGAAAAGCTGAAGCCTGGGGCCCAGGTCATGACGTCCTTCGGTCTTTTTGCGGAGGTCGTAGAGATTGATGAAGAAAACAACATTGCGGTGCTGAAAGTCGCCAAGGGTGTCAATGTTCGTGTTCACCGTCAGACGCTGACCAAAGTGGTCGAAGAGGAAGAAACCGATGGTGCCTCTACTGAGGTTGCCACCGACAAGAAGTCCTAAGCTCGCTCGTCCTCCGATAGAGAGAATTTTCTCGTGGTTTCAAACTTCCGTGTCGCTGGAGCGTGGAAACGCTTTGCGTGGCTTGCCGTCATCTTTGGAGTGCTCATTGGCGGCAATGCCTGGTCGGTCTGGCTAGAGGGTGGCTCGTGGACGCCTAAGCTCGCCCTTGACCTCCAGGGCGGTACCCAGATTATTCTTGCGCCGCAACTGGCTGAGGGCCAGACGGTAACTGAAGAGCAGCTGAATCAGGCCGTGGCTATCATTCGTCAGCGCGTCGACGCCGGTGGTGTTGCTGAGGCAGAGGTCACTACCCAGGGCGGTGCGAATATTGTTGTCGCTATTCCGGGGACCCCGGATCCCGCGACTCTTGAGCGCATCCGGTCGTCCGCAAAGCTGGAGTTCCGCCCAGTCCTCCAGACCACCTTTGTTGCAGAGGAAGCTCCAGCTGAGGGCCCGGCCAGTTTCAATCCCTACGACGAGCCGCTTCCGGAGCGAATCCCGGAGAGTGCTAGCGATTTAGCGTGGATTACCCCGGCAATCGACCGCGCCTATAACGAACTCTCGTGCGAGCAACTGGACGGCCTGGGGAGCAATGTCGCGGATCCCGAACGGCCCTTGGTGATTTGTTCCTCTGATGGCTTCAGCAAGTTTGTCCTCGGCCCCGTCGAGGTCGGCGGCGAGACCATTCAGGATGCCATCTCAGGCCTTGTGCCAGGCCCCCAGGGCACGGTCACCACCGAGTGGGGTGTGTTTCTGGAGTTCGATGAGGCCGGTACCGAAGGCTTCCGTTCCGTCACCCAGCGGCTCGTCGGCCTGGACGGTGTGCAGAACCAATTCGCGATCGTCCTGGATGGTCGTGTGATCAGCGCCCCTCGAACGCTCGCAGCTATCACCGACGGCCGTCCACAGATCAGCGGGTCGTTCACCCAGGAGTCAGCGGAGACTCTCGCAGACCAACTTAAGTTTGGTGCACTACCGATTGGGTTCGAGGTTCAAAGCGCGGAGACAATCACTGCAACCCTGGGATTGTCCCAACTCCAGAGTGGTCTTCTGGCCGGTGCAATCGGCTTGGTCTTGGTAGTGGTCTATTCGCTTTTCCAGTATCGGGTGTTGGGCTTTGTCACGGTCTTCTCTCTAACTACGGCATTTGCTCTGACCTATTTGCTGATCACTTACCTCTCCAATTCTCAGGGCTATCGTCTCTCCCTCGCAGGCGTCGCCGGTTTGATTGTCGCGATTGGTATTACCGCAGACTCCTTCATCGTCCTCTTCGAGCGCATTCGTGACGAGCTCCGAGACGGCCGGGTTGTCGGATCGGCTATCTCGGCGGCTTGGAAACGCGCTTTTCGGACCATCGTCGCGTCGGACGCGGTGAGCTTCCTTGCGGCCGCTGTCCTTTTCATTCTGGCGGTGGGCAACGTTCGAGGTTTTGCGTTCACCCTGGGGTTGACCACAATCGTCGACCTCATCATCGTCGCGTTGTTTACGCATCCGCTGATGCAGGTGCTGGGTCGCACCAGGTTTTTTGGCGAGGGCCACCCTCTGAGCGGTCTTGACCCCAAGGCTCTCGGGGCCGTCTATCGGGGTCGTGCGAAGTTCCGCGATCCGGTTGATGTTGCACCCGTTGCCAGGAAGAAGAGTGCGCAGGAAGCCAAGCGCCGGCAGACCATTGCCGAGCGCAAAGCGGCTGAAGAGGCATCAGCGCTGGAAGGGAAGAAGAAGTAATGTCCCGTCTCACACAGTTCGGAAATTCGCTCTATACGGGGGAGAAGTCTTTTGACTTTGTGGGCTACCGGGTTCGCTGGTATCTGATCGGTGGTGCTGTCGTTGCTCTGGCAATCGTGCTCACGATT
>WLEA01000060.1 GCA_009704535.1 Actinomycetota bacterium | reverse complement strand
CGGTGTAAGAGAGCTCCGTCTTAGCGCCGGGCACTCCCGCAGGCCCCGAACCGACAATGTTCTCTGAAACAGAGGTGATCACACCACCATCACCAATCTCAACAACAACATTCAACGCCAACACTTCCCCTGAGGGAAGAAGCACCTGATAGACGACCGTGTAGGAACCAGGGGCAAGCCCTGCAGGCAGTGCAACAGCCCTCTCGAATACCCCACCAGTCAAGACCTCTTCGAAAAGCTTCACCTCAGGAGCGAAAAGAGACACGGTCGCTAGGGAACCAGCTGGAACAGTTAACCCGGTCACATCAACAACGGCACCCGCCGAGGGTTGCCCAGCTACCCCCCTAAAATCAAGCGCAATCTGAGGTTCAGCAGGTAGTGGCGAGGCCCCTCCCGAGGTGTGCGAACTCGGAGCGGGCGCAGCAGGGTCGACTACCGTTATGGCGAACGTGGAAGTCCTCGTAAACATGTCACTAGTAGCGGTGAGGGTGACGTTTGTAGCCGCCTGAGCCAGCGTGGGGGTTCCAGAAATCACGCCGGTAGATGTGTTCAGGGTCAAACCCGGTGGCAAGACAGTACTGGAATAGACAGGATCAACCCAAAATCCGGTGGCAACGGGGGTCGAGAGCGTAGCCGAGGAATCAATTGTCAGGCTCTCGGCCGTAGTAGTCAGTGTTGGGTCCAGGCTAGTAACGGACACTGCGGCGGATGAACCGAGCGACACATACAAAGAATTCCGGGAGGCGGGAGTAGCGATTCCATTGGATCCACCCGCAAGAGATAGTTGCCCGAGAACCGTGTGGCCTGGAACTTGAAGAACCGTAACTCCTCCGCTCCGAGCGATAAACAGGCGAGTTCCGTCCGGGCTAAGAGCGAGCCCTCTCGCCGAGCTCAGACCGGTGATCACCGGGGACGTGGTGGTGGTCCCCACCGCCAGACTTCTGACGCCACTGCTATCCCCGAAATACACTGTTGAACCGCCTGGGCCCACTTCTACTAGGCCTGCGCCACCACTCAACCCGGTGGGAATTGTTGCGCCTTGAGTGCCTGAAGAAATAGTCCAGGGCACAACATACGCCGAACTGCCCTGGAAAATATACAGTGTGTCTCCGACAATGGAGAGCGTGAATGGAGAATCATTCGGAGCCGCGGCGTTATACCCCAGATCGGTTCCCCGGGTTTTGGAAGCAACGTCAAACACGGCAATTTTGTCCCCATAAGTGGGGTCGGTCCCATTCATAGCGACGTAAACCGTTGACGCTGAGGCGACAATCCCACTAGGACCGCTCACTGTCGCGTCATTGAAACGATGGGTCACAGCATCCGTGGCGGTGTCAATCCGGAGGACTTCCCCCCCGGTCATCGTATAACTGGTGACCCACAGTGATCCGTCTGCTGGCACGTAGACCCCCCGGTCCGGGGTTCCGACCACGCCGGGGATGGTGATGGGGGTCGCGGAATCATTCACCGTGTTGATTGCAGTGATGTCGCCACCGTTTAGGACATAAAGTTTCGCGCCAGCGACAACGATGTTTCTTGGGCTTGCCCCCGTGGAAACCGTCGAGGTTGTTGGAGCAGCCTGGACCAAGGCTGGTGAGAATAGAACCAAAGAGAGCGACGCCGCCAAAAAGACAGTAAAC
The DNA here is from genome assembly GCA_009704535.1 of Actinomycetota bacterium. Lineage (GTDB taxonomy): Bacteria > Actinomycetota > Actinomycetes > Actinomycetales > Microbacteriaceae > Pontimonas. The sequence goes on along the minus strand of WLEA01000060.1, from coordinate 7,618 downwards.
GGGATTCGAGACCAACGGCTGGTTCTGACAGACATGAGGCAGGCCTAACTCCTGTTTTATAGCGATACAGGAAAGTAGCAGTCAGGAACTGGGCACTCGGGACTCTTTAGGGAAAACCCTAGACGCGCCAGTAGTGGCGTCTGGAGGGAAGACCTCAGGGCCTGTGGACCAAGGCATTCGATAGTTGGGTAGGGAAGGCCCTTTGTTGCTCACTCTGATGAGCGCGCTCGCCCAGTGTTTCGCTTACCCGCGCCGCGTGCCACGGAGGTGTTCGCCTTCCCAGCGGTTGCACGAGAAGTCCCCTTGGGCTGGCCGCCCTGCATTTTAAGCACCTGCTCACGCAGGCCCAGAAGCTCTCTTGCATCAGCATCACCATCGCGCTCAAGCCCATCGATGGCGTCAACAATTTCTCGCCAATGATTCCTCGTCGCGCGCTGCTCTTCCGCCCTCGACTCATCCATTGCGTTAATCACGATTCCAATCAAAACGTTCAAGATTGTAAAGACGATGATGAACACGTAGGAGAGGAAGAAAAGCAGAGCCACCGGGGTTACCGGCATCGCCTCTTCAAAGTAGTTCGGGAAGTTTTCAAGAGTGAGCAGAATAAAAAGGCTCTCCATTGATTTCGCGACGTCGCCCCAATGATCAGGAAGGGCCTCCCCAAAGAGATAGTGACCCGCCATCGCGTAGAGGAATAGAAGGAACATGATGAGCACCGTCACACTCGCAAGCGGAGGGAGACTCCTGACGATGGAATTGGTCAGAATTCGAACCTCAGGCATGAAGCGGAAAAGTCGCACCATGCGGAGCAGACGAAGCAAGCGAAGAACAACGGCTTGCGCGGAAAAAAACGGCATAAGGGCAATGACGAGGAAATCAAAAACATTCCAGGGTGCGGTGAAAAACATCCACGGTTTTTTCCCATAAGAAATGATGCGAACCGCCAGCTCTCCAACAAAAACCCAGAGGACGATCTCATCGAAAGTTTGTCCGATAGTGGCGAAGGTGGGGTCGAGCTCTTGAAACGTCAACGCAGCGAGAAAGAAGGCATTGACCACAATCAAGCCCACAATCGTCAGCTCGAAGCTATCGCCGTATACGATTCGGGTCAGCCAGGGAATGCGATAGCCCGGGAGGTCCCTATCGGCGGGTACCGTGACCCGAGATTGCCGTGTATCTGATGACGTCATGGTGTGGCCTCCAGAGGACTCTGCCGAGGCTCACGCCGCGCAAACTCAAGCATGTGTCGATGGCCTTTCTTTGTTTTTCTTCTTCGCCGTCACTCGCCCAGCGTGAGCGACTAACGTCGGGTTCTTGCTGGACACAATCAGACTGGCGACAATTGACACCACCAGAATGCCTGCGATTACCACAAGGCTCACGCCAGTCTCGATTTTGGGAACAACGTTACCGAAAGTTTCATGGCCAAACAACAACATCAGCTTGAGGCCGATGAAGATCAAAATAAAGGCCAGCCCGAGCGACAAGAAGATAAGCCGGTCTAGGAGCCCCTTCATGAGGAAGTACAGAGCGCGAAGGCCAAGGAGGGCAAATGCGTTGGCGCTAAACACCAAGAACGGTTCCTGAGTGACCCCGAAGGTGGCAGGGATCGAGTCCAACGCAAAAAGTAGGTCCGTCGAGGCGATAGCAATCATCACGATGAACATCGGCGTAATGACCCGCACCCCGTTTTCCCGCACGAAGAGCTTGGTTCCATGGTAGGTGTCGGTGTAAGGGAACCTTCGCTTGACGAACTTCACCATGAAGTTGTCGGCCGGGTCTGGGTCTTCGTTCCAGTGGCGCATGAGGCCAATCCCAGTCCAGATGAGGATGGCACCGAAAATCACGAAGGTGAAAGCGAAGTACGCCAACGCTGCTGCCCCAATGGCGATGAAGACAGCCCGGAAAACCAAAGCCAAGACGACGCCAATCAGCAAGACTCTCTGCTGGTAAATGCTGGGGACAGCAAACTGGGTGAGGATGATTGCAAAGACAAAAACGTTGTCCACCGACAACGACTTTTCCACCAAGTACGCGGCGAAATACTCCGTTCCATAGACGCTCCCGGCATCCCACCACACCCACAATCCAAATGCCACAGCCACAGCGATGTAGAAGACCGACCACCAGGCGGCTTCGGTGAAACCGACTTCATGGGGCTTCCGACTGAACGTGAGAAGGTCTAGGGCAAGAAGGGCAAGAATAATCCCGATGATGAGTGCCCAGGTTGCAAATGAAACGTCCACGCTTCTCCTCATGATTTAGCCGGCGTTCAGGAGTGAGCCGCCGCGAAGAATCTTACTCACCCATCCTGGGAAGTCTGCCGCTCTGGCCCCAGAGAGATCGTCGTCTCGCGCTGGGCACGCACCAGTCGGCTCTCTGGCTAGAGGCACTGCATGGAGGCCAGAAAACACCATCCGCTTAGGGCGGACGGTGTCCAGGTTCACGAGATCACAGCTGGAGGGCGGGCCGGACTTGAACCCGTAGCCGACGGATTATGCGCTCGGTGCCTCGGTACTAGCTGGTGTTAGAGGGCGTTAGCTAACGTTGCGGATGCCAGTAAACAGGTGAGGTTTAGCGTGGCTGGTGTTGGAGTGTGAGAGATGGTGATGTGCACTTAATGTGCACTGGCCCTCTTGTGAGACGGTCGAGGAGCTACGACTTGACCAGACTCACCACAAACGCCCCCACCTTTCCGAGCAACGCCATAAACAAGAAGCCCCACACCCACACTGAATCTGCCAGCACCCACAGCGCCACGGGATACAACGCAAGGTGAAGAATGACGTAGCTCACCTGCAACGCGCGGGAACGCGTCTTCCAGAAGCTCCTCGTGGACTGGCTCAGATTACTGACCCACCCGGCGCCAATGTCGAAGGCGAGCAGGAACAAAACCATGTGACCCCAGCCCATTTGCGAGGTGGCGAGAGTAACAATCCCAGCGAGAGCCAATCCTGTAACCCCAGCAACCACGAGCGTTCGTTTCGTCGGTGTTATCCCCACGAGCCACGCGGTGAGAGACCCCGGATAAGCGGCGTCATTCACCACGACTCTCCCTGCTCACGTCAGCCGAAGATCTGATTCGCTTGTCATGAAGCGCGACCGCGCGCCGATGAGACTCTTCAAGATAGGGCTTGATCTCTTGCCAATTCCGCGCTGAAGGAGACAACATCTGGACCCACCCCATCCAGGCGTAGACCGGGTGAGGGGTCAGTCGATCTAACGTGGCGAAGTCGCGCTCCAGGTGGACTACTCTCCCTTTGCCGGGACGCGGGGGTCGTGGGCCAAAAAGGCCCTCATAGGCCGCATCCGGCAGGCCAAAAGCAACTCGAAAGACACCATCTCTATCCAGGTGGGAACCCTGATCATTCGGGCCGTCGTGGTTTTTGAGCGACGCGAAATAGACGCCAGCGGGCAGCAATCCGGTGGGATTGTAGAACAGCACTGTTTCCCCATACCCGGCGCGCTTGACAAGACCCGGATACTCCGCCAACAGCTGATCAGCAAGCTTCTCAGCCTGCTCGCAATCCGGCATGTTCACAGGGATACCCTACGAGAGAGGACTTTTCTCATTCGCATGATGAGATAGACGCTCACGAAAATCCCAAATGGCAGAGCAAACAGCGAGATAATCAGCAGCGGTGGGTTACCCATCATGACCGGGGCCGGTGAGAGCTCCAGGACACCAAGAAACGACAGCGTCAACATCATCGATGCCCAAGCAAAGTCTGCGAGGGCGAGGATGGCCCATGCCATCACCAATCTCGGCGACCGGGATTCATTGCCTCGCAAGTAGAAGGTGAGAAGAATCGCAGTCGTGGCGACAATGACGTCGAGGATTCCTGACACCAAACCGATTTCGGCAGGCAATTCCCCTCTGAGGTAAGCGACAATGAGGAAGGCTCCGCCGAACCGATACGCCTGGGTCACCACAAATGCTGATGTGGGAATTTTGTCCAAGGCTTCCTTTACCCGCTTGACCCGCAACGCTGCAATCACCAAGAGGGCGGCGGGTGCAAAAGCGAGCGTTCCAAAAATGTTGAAGCCTTGCCAATCGGACTCCTGCCAATCGGGAAACCCCTGAAAGAAAGGAATCTGACCGACAGCGAGCGAAATGGTAATCCAACCGACCAGAATCACGGTTGCTATCCTCAACCGATTCCAGCAATAGAGGGCGATGGTGAGCGCAGCGACGAGCCCCAAGACGCTCGGGCCAAAGGTGTAGAGGGTATCCATGTGTCGATCCCTACATCGATATCAGCAGGCTAAGCCCTGTGCCGAGCGTCGAGAGGCTCAGCAGAATGGCGCCAGTCGGAATCAGCTTGACCAACGGGCCTGCGGGCCCATCCGCGGTTCGGGGAGCACCTCCGAAGAAACCTCCAGAGATCAACAGGGGCGAGACAAAGAGACCGATGCGGAGAGCCCAGACGGCCCACTCATCGAACATCGAGAAATCCAGCACCAGTTGGCCCACTATCGCCAGCAGCACGAGGACTCCTGCGTGGGCATGACCCGCTCGGAAGTAATCCCGTTGGACGGGAGTGAAGTTCTCGGTACCCACCTGTCGGCGAAGAATCGAGAGGAGGAAATGCCCACCGAAGGCAATGGTCGGAAGTGAGATGAAGGCCAGCGCCACCATCCACCGTGTTTCGTCACTCATGTGTATCCCTTTCTCTGTGTCGTTGCCTAGTTGCTAATGCTGGGGGTCTTCCGGAGCCAGTGTGATGAGGTTGTTTGTTCGAAAAGAAACCTCGCGACGGACGACGCCGTGATAGAAATCCCTATTCCCTGGCCGGTTTCACTGGAGCGCACAGGTTTCCAGGGACCGTCCACAATGTTCGGGATGCGAACCGCCACCCACTCTGCAGAGCTGTTGCGGAGCGCCTCCTCCATGACGTTCTTGTCCGCGATGATGGGTAGAAGCCATCGCAGGAACAGTGGCAGGATTGCTCGGCGGTAGAACCAGGACCCGCTCTCTCCAGCCCCCACATTGGACATACACACGATGCGGGACACGGTGGCTCGCTGCATTTCCTCGAGAACGACCTTCACCGAGTCCGACACCACAGAAGTCGGCTTTCCCCTGCCTTTTCCGCCGATACCAAGACAATGGACGATCGCGTCAACCCCTTGGAGAGCCGATTTAACGTCAGCATGGGAAGAGGCATCCCCCTCCACGACGGTAAGGCGCTCGTGAACCAAGGGGAAACGGCTCGCATCCCGGGTCAGCGCGACAACATCGTGCCCTTCGTCTAGTGCGAGGGCGACGACCCGCGCACCCGTGAGGCCGGTTGCTCCAAACACTGCAATTTTCATGGACGAATCAGCTCCTCTCGGGCAACCGCGTGTTTCCGAGATTCGAGAGCGCCGCTTTGCCGCGATCTCTAGCGAGCGAGACGTAGGGCTGTACGAGGTCCGCGATGACCTGCGACCATGGCTTTGGTGAGAGGCCAAAAGCCGACTGTGCCGCCTCAGCGCTCATGACGAAGGGCCGATCAAACTGGTATCTGCCCCTATTCAACTCTCGGATCAGAGGGTTGAAAAACCCGAGGAGCTTCTCCATGGGCTCCCCCACAGCGCTCAGCCGATAGTCCGAGACACCAAGCTCATGGGCAATGTCTGCCACCACCGCTCGTTGTGTCTTGGGTTCGTTGCTCGGCACATGCCATGGGCGCCCCCACCCCGTGTCGCTGTCCGCAAGGCTCGCCATCAACTGAGCAACATCGTCTGGATCTGTCCAGGTGTGTGGTTGGTCTAATTCGCCCAGCAGCTGCACTGGCTTTCCCACGATGAGGTTGGGGATCACCCGGTGCCCCATCCTGCTCTGCTCGTTCGCACACAGGTAATCGGACCCTCGCACTTCGGTCACGCGCACACGCCCGGCGTCATGGAGGGCCTTTGCCTCTTGCCATACCCTGGCGCGAGCCTCACCGTTTGGCCAGGTGGCCTTGAGGGGAAGGTCTTCGGTGAGAACGCCAGCGTGTGGCCCGTACCCATACAGGTTGGAGCACATGACAAGATCAGCGCCTGCCTGCGTGGCGTAGTCACTAACCGCCCTTGAGAGCAGCGGCCACTGTCGGTCCCAGGTGGTGTAGGGAGGGTTTGCGCAGTTGTAGACGGTTCTTGCCTTGGGTGCTCCCTCAAGAAGCGACTGTGCCAAAGTTGCATCAGCAGCCCGGTAGTCAATGCCCGAGCGATACTCGATACCAGAACCGGCAGGGACAGACCCCGATCGCGTAATCACGACAACTTTCTTTCCCTGGCTGGCGAGAAGCCGGGCTAGCCTGCCCCCGATTGTTCCGCCGCCAATGACGACGTGGGGATCGGTCAACGTCAGACCTTCCTCACGCGGTCTTTGTTTTCGCTGCTCTGAAGAGCAGCCACAGCCCAACGGCGAGGAACCAGAGCTGAATCATGGTGGTGCCCAGGACGAGAACGACGGTGTCAGGCTCAAAGCCCATGAGCTCTGTGGTCGTTGCCAACAGAGCTGCTACGGCGACGAGTCCAAATATTCCCACCCACTTGGGCAGACCGTCTCGGAGGAAGGCGATGGACATCACCAAGAGCGACAGTGCAGCAAAGATGCTGACTCCCAATACTTCACCCACAGTCCCGCCGAAAAAATTGAGCGAGTCGTAGGTCACGCTGATCGCGTAGCGCTCTTCGTCTGTTGCAGCGGTACTCCAGGATTCAGCGAGCTGGGGCATCGGAACCAGCCAGCGGACAATGCCAATCGAGCGCGCTGTCGTCGAAGCGATTGCAAAAGCAACGATGATTCCGGCCATCGCCCCCATGGCCCTACCGGCGCTAAGTTTCGTGAGCATGAACATGGCAACAACGAAAAGGATGGAGTAAATCAGGTAGGAGATGTATCCAAACCTCACCGCGCCTTCTTGCTCGATAAGAGCGGGCAGCAGTTGCGACGCCGGGTAATCAAGACTCTCGGGCCAGTTGATGGCTGCGCCTAGGACAAAAGTCGGTACAAATATGAGGAGACCCTGCAGGACACTCACGAGCCCCGTAAGACCTAGTGTCCTCGTGCTGAGGTTCGGGTTGAGTGATTGCGCCATTGCTACCCTCTCTTTATGTCTATACCGTAAACATACTAAGATGATGTATATCTTGTCAACATAAGGACTATGAAGAAAAAGACGTATCATCACGGGAACCTTGAAGAGGCACTGCTTCAGGTTGGGATGAAAGAAGCTAAGGCCACGGGTTCGCGCAACCTCGGGGTCACCCACCTCGCGCGCTTGGTGGATGTCACCCCTATGGCCGTCTATCGACACTTTCCGAGTGGCGAGAACCTCAAGGCCGCAATATCTCAACAGGCTCGAGAAGCCCTGGCCACGAGGATGGCAAGCGCCGTTGCCAAAGAAAGCGACGTCAAGAAGAGGTTTATGGCAACCGGGAGGGAATACATTCGCTTCGGCCTAGAAGAACCCGGACTCTTTTCCGTCGCGTTTGTGAACTGCAGTGAACTCCCTTCGCGCCCGGACGACCCGTCTGCGAGGACTATCCTCCACGATGCAATCCTTGATCTCTGTAACGAAGGTCTTGTGGCAACAGAAGAAGTCGAATCCGTGGCGCATTTTGCGTGGTCCATCGTCCACGGCTT
>WLEA01000006.1 GCA_009704535.1 Actinomycetota bacterium | reverse complement strand
TAAGTTGGGCTGCAGTAAGTATCTGTAGTTCTGTGAATCATCGCCATCGTGGGATTTTTGAGCGGTGATCAATACTGGACCTGGCTTATTAGGGTTGTCGGTCTGTGTGAAGGCGATTCGCACAAACTCACTATGGGCAGCTGCCAACCCGTCAATCAGGAACTGAGGTTTAAGTGATACGACGCAGTCAGGGCCAACAATGTGGCCATCAATGGTCTCCGATGCCTGAGCCTGTTCTGATCCCAATGCCTCCAGTGCAACACCGTCGCCAGTGAACGAGTAACGGAGGGGTGCTTCGCGCTCCAACACCAAGGCGACACGCCTGGTGGCCTCAACCAAATCCTGGGTATTGACAACCGCGTAATTTGGGCTTGATTCAGGGAACAACTTCTGAACAGGGGGGAAGGTGCCTTTGATAAGCAGGCTCGTTACTGTGCGATCTGCAGCACTGAAAGCTACTAACTCCCTATCCCCTCCAGTTGCGATGGTGATGGTTACCTCATTACCGTGACTAAACGTCTTGCCGATTTCCGCGAGGGACCGAGCAGGGATAAGGGCGTGAAGTCCCTCGGGTCCGACACCATCGGCGGACCAGGCTACCTCCTTTGCTGCTACCCGGTAACGATCGGTGGCCATCATGGCAAGGCCCGTTGCTGATACATCGAGCAACACTCCTGTGATCACCGGAGTAACATCGTCTCGTGAGGCGGCAGTCGCCACTTGACTCACCGCATTAGCAAATTCCTGACCGTTGATAGACCCAGTGATTCCTGAGACTTCGGGAAGGTTCGGGTATTCTTCAACCGGCATCGTCGCTAGAGCGAACTTCGATGTTGCTGACTTAACACTCATCGATGTTCCAGCAACATCGCAGGTGACAGTGTCGCCGGGAAGTCGCTGCGCAATTTCCGCAAGTAGCCGACCCGAGACCAAAACTGTGCCCGGGTCCGACACATCTGCATCGATACGGGTCTTCGCAGATACCTCATAGTCAAACGACGAAATAATGATCCCCGAGGAGTCAGCGACTATCAATACACCACTGAGAATCGGTAGCGTAGTTCGCTGCGGCAACAACTTCACCGCGAACGACACCGCCTCGCTGAACACGTCTTTGTTGACTTCGAATTTCACAACTACTACCTCACGGTCCGGAAGATTAGTACTTGATTGTGGCACAGACTGAGCCCAATCGGTTTTTTGTAAAAGTTAGTGGTTTTTTCCATTCATTAACTCTTTAACATTCATAACCGGTGCTGAGAAGTGGATAAGTGCCACGCTGTCTAGTGATCACCTAGGAACTACAACCATGTGAGATGTGGACAGATATCGTGAGGATTGTGGAATGTTTAGCGACCGCGCCAAACATTCCGAAAAACGATTGTCAGATGTGGAAAACTTCAGGGTGTCGTCAACAGAGTGCGAAGATTTTTCCACAACTTATCCACAGTGTGTGAAACCTTCTACCTTAACTTTATCAGGCTTAATAGCTGGAGTTCTGCTTGATCCTGCTGGTGATCTCAGTCACCTGGTTATAAATAGACCGACGTTCCTTCATCAGCTCACTGATTTTTTTGTTCGCATACATCACAGTGGTATGGTCTCGATTCCCGAAAAGTTGTCCAATTTTTGGCAGCGAGAGGTTAGTCATCTCACGACACAGGTACATGGCCACCTGGCGCGCAAGCGCAATTGTCTGGGAGCGCGACGACCCATACAAATCCTCGACACTGAGCTGATAGAAGATTGCGGTCAGGCTGATGATACTTCCGGGCGCAATGACGTTGGTTTCTTCGCTAAGAACAAGGTCCTTGAGCACAGTCTGGGTCAAGGACATATCAATGGCCGTTTTGTTCAAGTTGGCGAATGCGGTGACTCTAATGAGGGCGCCTTCTAACTCTCGGATATTGGACGACACCTTTGATGCCATGTATTCAACGACGTCATCGTTGATGTCAATTCTTTCGCTGGCGGCTTTCTTGCGAAGAATTGCAATGCGCGTTTCAAGATCAGGGGCTTGTACGTCGGTAATGAGACCCCATTCAAATCGACTACGCATTCGGTCTTCAAAGCCTGTTAGTTGCTTAGGCGGTAAATCGCTAGTCACGACTACTTGCTTGTTGTGATCATGCAAGGTATTGAAGGTGTGGAAAAAAGCTTCCTGGGTCGAATCTTTGCCTTGTAGAAACTGAATGTCATCGATTAGGAGAATGTCGATTTCGCGATACCGGGATTGAAATTCTGGGCCTCTGTTGTTCGCAATGGCGTTAATGAAGTCATTGGTGAACTCCTCCGAGCTAACGTAGCGAACACGGATTCCCTTAAAGAGGCTTTGCGCATAGTGCCCGATGGCATGAAGAAGGTGGGTTTTGCCCAGGCCCGACCCGCCGTAGATAAACAAAGGGTTGTACGCCTTGGCGGGTGCCTCAGCGACTGCGACGGCAGCGGCATGTGAGAACCGATTAGAGGATCCGATAACAAAGTTATCGAAACTGTATTTGGTGTTGAGTCGTGACTGTCCTCCTCCAGACACAACCTCGGGTTCTGAGGTGCGATCGGGCGCCACCTCTGTGCTCCCTAGTTCGTCGGCTGGGAGTTGGAGGACGTCGCTCTCAATGTCTGGGTTAACCACAATTGCGAAGCTGTTTATCTCTGAATCCTCAACGCCCTCAAGGGCTGAAAGTAGAGGAAGCCGTACGCGTTGTTCGAGCATCCCTCGCGTCAGTTCGTTCGGCACTTCCAGGTAGAGAACACCAGCCATGACGCCTCGGGGTTCAACAAGATCAAGGAAACCCCACAGCTGAGGGGTTATGCGAGAGTCGGTGGTGAGGTGGCTCATTACTCCGCGCCAGAGTTCGACAATGTCGGTCTCTATGTCAGCCATCACTGAACCTCATTTTCCTCTTGGACGCAGGCTGTAACTGACACGTTAGGCCGTGCTTCCGGGTCGTTGATATTGATGAGCGTACCTGTGGATAACTTCAATTGCGAAATGTAAGTTTGACCACGCGGACTTTCGGCCTTATCCTTGGGTGTCCCCATCGGGTCAAGGGTTTCCGGTGTCAGCCGGGTCAGCACCGAGGAGTATTTGTCATGAGTAAGCGCACATTCCAGCCCAACAACCGTCGCCGCGCGAAGGTGCATGGTTTCCGCTTGCGTATGCGCACTCGTGCTGGTCGCGCCATTCTTGCCGCACGCCGCCGTAAGGGCCGCGTTCGTCTTTCTGCCTAAGGGAGCGCCCCGTGTTAGCACGGGTTCATCGCATCGTGGATGGTGATCATCTGCGCCGGGTATCCAGGCGTGGCGATCGCAATGCCACCGATTATTTCGTTGTCGCTCGGTTGGCAACTCATCCAGGGACCCCTGGCCGGTTTGGATTTGTTGTGTCCAAGAAGGTTGGAGGAGCGGTCATTCGCAATCGACTCAAGCGTCGGTTGCGTGAGATGGCGTGGAACGAAATTCTTGAAGGGTTTTCAGGTGAAGATGTCGTAGTTCGCGCGCTACCTGCTGGTGGCGTGGCTTCCTACGAGGAACTTGCCCGTGCATGGAGAGGGCTCTTTCGCCCATGACGGATGTTCTCTGGGGACTAGTCCTTTTGCCCCGTAACCTTGCGCTGGCAATTCTGCTGGCCTATCGCAAGGTTATTTCTCCTCTGTATGGTGATGTCTGCCGCTACTACCCTAGCTGCTCCCTCTATACCTTGCGGGCGATTCAGTATCATGGTGCGCTCTGGGGCATAGGCTTAGGAATCATTCGGATTCTTCGGTGTAATCCCTTTGCGCGCGGCGGCATCGACGATGTTTCTGAGCGTCTGCGGTCGAGGTATGAAGTAACACCGTTAGGTTTTGTGAAAGTGAAGGAGAGGTAGCTCGTGGGAATCATTGACACAATCCTGTGGCCGATTCGGTGGGTCATTGAAGCAGTTCTCGCCGGTTCCCACTCGTTGCTCCAAGGGTTCGGTATGGACCCCACTGCCGGTGCGACGTGGTTCCTGTCTATTGCAGCGCTGGTGCTCGTCGTGCGCGCCGCGTTGATTCCGGTTTTTGTTCGCCAAATCAAGAGCCAGCGCAGGATGATGGAGATCGCTCCGGATCTCAAGAAAATCCAGGATAAGTACAAGGGCAAGAAGGACCAGTTCTCCCGAGAAGCAATGTCTCGCGAGACCATGGCTCTCTACAGCAAAGCCGGTACGAACCCGTTCTCGTCGTGTCTTCCGCTATTGCTCCAAATGCCGATTTTCTTCGGGCTTTTCAGCGTTCTTCAGGCGGCCGCAGAGGGCCGGCCGGGTGTTTCGTTCATGACGGTGGAGCTCGCTAAAGAATTCGGCGAGGCCGCGCTATTTGGCCTGGCTCCGTTGAAGACCACCATGGCCGTTGCCTTGAGTGACGAATCCACACTGAGCCAGCAGGCGACGGCCGCAGTCGTTGTCACCGCAGCAGTCATGGTGGTTCTGATGTCGGTGTCGCAGTTTGTCACGCAGTTGCAGATTATGTCGAAGAACCAGTCTCCGGCTATGAAAGAAAGCCCGATGTATCGCCAGCAGCGCATCTTGCTGTACATGTTGCCTCTGGTCTTCCTCTTCTCTGGCGTGTTCTTCTCCCTTGGCGTCATGACCTACTGGCTCGTCTCGAACTTCTGGACGATGGCGCAACAGTTCATCGTGATCCGAAATATGCCAACTCCTGGTAGCGAGGCGGACATTGCTCGCGAAGCGCGGCTTGCGAAAAAGCGCCAGCGCAGGGGAATTGTAATCGTCGAAGACGAGGCGCCCCAGGAGACCGAAGACGAGCGACGCCAGAGAGAACAGCCGCTTGGTAAAGAACGGGCGAAGAAGAAGAACAAGAAGAAAAAGAAAGGCTCCTAATGGCAAGCACCGAGACCGAAATGGTCGTCCCCGATGAGGGAGAGCTCGCGGCGGACTACCTGGAGACCCTCCTTGACATTGCGGACCTAGACGGCGATATCGAGATCGAGCTCCGGCAGGAGCGCACCTATGTCACGGTCGGATCCCCCGAGACTGATGACCTCGATGTTTTGTCGTCACCCGATGTTGTGCTGGCGCTCCAAGACCTCACCAGACTTGCTGTTCAGCAGAAGACTGGTGAGTTCGCTCGTCTGGTGTTGGATGTTGGCGGCTCACGCGACGCCAGAGCTGAGGAGCTCAGCAAGCTCGTTCGCGTTGCTATCCAAAAAATAGAAGGTGGCGCCCAGTCAGCAGCTTTACCCCCCATGAGTAGCTACGAGCGAAAGCTGGTCCACGACTTGGTCAGCGAACAGGGCTTCCACTCAGCCTCTGAAGGTGAAGGTCGAGATCGGCACACAGTCATTACCGCTACCGCTTAGCGGAATGTTTCACGTGAAACATTCCGCTGTTGAACCAGAGCCGGAGAGCGCTCCCACGCTGTGTGGTGAAGCGCTACCAGCTTTGCGTAGCTTCGCTGCCGATATAGCGCTCTACGGCGAGGAGCTAGGGCTTGTTGGTCCGCGGGAGCTCGATCGCCTCTGGACTCGTCACATTCTAAACTCCGCTCTTCTTGCTCGCCTGATTGGGGCGGGGACCCTGGCGGATGTTGGATCTGGAGCAGGATTCCCAGGTTTAGTGGTCGCCATCATGAGGCCGGATGTGTCGTGCATTCTGATTGAACCGCTGGGGCGGAGGGCAACCTGGCTCGAGGACGAGAGTAAGCGCCTAGGACTTGGCAACGTCACCGTTCTCAATCAGCGCGCCGAGGATACTGTGGGACAGGCACAGTACGACTATGTGACGGCCCGGGCCGTGAGCGCTCTCAAGACCTTAATTCCACTCGTTGTCCCCTTAGTTCGCCCGGGCGGGGAGCTGGTGCTGATGAAGGGTGAACGGGTCGACCAAGAGATTAGAGACGCGGCGTCTCTGCTCGTTAGCAACGGATTACAAGAGCCAAGAGTTCAGATCACAGGGCCTGAGTATGGGACTGAAGAGACCCGCGTCTTTCGAGCTAGAGTTGCGGAGAAGGCGTGATGTTTCACGTGAAACATTGGGGAGGTGGTGAGATTGGTGAGCGCTCAGAACTTTGACGCATCCACACCCCTGGCGACCGAACTAGCGCACCTGACCGAACGCCGAGCGGCAATTGCGCGAGCCAGTGTGCCCCGGCCCCCAGCCACTCGCATATTCACTGTTGCCAACCAAAAAGGTGGAGTGGGGAAGACGACGACGACGGTGAACATCGCTGCCGCTCTGGCAAGCTTTGGTGCACAAGTCCTCGTGATCGACTTGGATCCCCAGGGAAACGCATCGACCGCTCTCGGGATTGACAAGCACGGTGACATTGACAGCATTTATGACGCCGTGGTGCGCGGCGCGGAACTTGGTGAAGCCGTGCAGGTGAGCCCCGAGAATCCCAACCTTTTCTGTGTCCCGGCGACACTGGATCTCGCGGGAGCCGAAATCGAACTCGTGTCGATGGCTGACCGGGAGCATCTCCTTGATCGAGCCCTTCGGCAGTATTTATCCACACCGAAGGGGTCGACGCTGGACTACGTCTTTATCGACTGCCCGCCATCTCTGGGGCTCTTGACCATTAACGCCTGTGTGGCGGCTCGCGAGGTTCTTATCCCCATTCAATGTGAGTACTACGCTCTCGAGGGCGTCTCTCAACTCGTGGGGAGTATCGACATGATTCGCAGCCATTTGAACCCCGGTCTTCTCTTGTCGACGATTCTGCTGACCATGTTCGACTCGCGCACAAATCTCGCTCACCAAGTCGTCGATGATGTGAGACAACACTTCCCCACTCAGACTTTGAACGCCATCATTCCCCGTTCGGTTCGAGTTTCCGAAGCTCCCAGCTTCGGCCAGACGGTGATTGCCTATGACGCAAGTTCACCAGGGTCTGTGTCCTACCAGGAAGCCGCGATAGAAATCGCTCAACGAGGGGTTACCCGCTAATGGCTCAGAAAAGAACAGGGCTCGGGAGAGGAATCGGCGCTCTTATTCCGACGGGTCCAACGCAGGGAGATCGCCCGGTTGATGTGTTCTTCCCCGCCACCGAAACTCCAGGGACCCTACTCGCGGTCCCTGGAGCAAGCCTTGCCAACATCGAGGTTGGCGCCATTCGGCCTAATCCTCAGCAGCCCCGTCGTGAGTTTCGGCAGGAGGAGCTCGACGAGCTCATTCATTCTGTTCGAGAGTTCGGGGTGTTGCAGCCCATTGTGGTGCGGCCGGTGGCTGGCTCAGAGAAGGGCACCTCGTTTGAGTTGATCATGGGTGAGCGTCGGCTTCGGGCCGCAACAGCCGCGGGCCTCGCCACGATTCCTGCAGTTGTTCGGGAGACCAACGACGATGCCATGCTGCGCGATGCCTTGCTCGAGAATCTCCACCGAGCGAATCTCAATCCGCTGGAGGAAGCCTCCGCCTACCAGCAACTCTTGGCCGATTTCGGCATTACTCAGGATGAATTAGCCCAGCGGCTTGGCCGCTCGAGGCCACAGGTGACCAACACGCTGCGCCTACTGCGTTTGCCGGAGAAGATTCAGGCGCAGGTCGCGGTGGGTGTCTTATCCGCTGGACATGCCCGTGCCTTGCTATCCGTTGACGATGGCGACGCTCAGGCGCGACTGGCCGCGAAGATCGTGTCCCAGTCTCTTACTGTTCGCCAGGCAGAAGAAGCAGCCGGACTTGTCAAAGCCCAGAAGCCCGGCGGCACAAAGATTCGTGGCGGCGGTCGCAGTGAGCAACTTGATGACATCGCTGAGCGCATGGGAGATCGGCTCAACACCCGGGTGAGCATTAGCCTGTCGAAGACCAAGGGAACGCTCGCGATTGATTTCGCCACAGTCGCGGATTTGAATCGAATTCTCGCTGAGCTCGGCGAGCCGGGTTTCGAGACTCGTTAGTCAATAAGTGAGTTGACCACAGCGGCGTAGACGCCACCAACGTCATATCCCGCCGCATCCAATGCGAGTGCGGTACTTGAGGTTTCGGTGAGGCCCGGCATCGTGCTGGCCTCCAGAAACCACGGCGTTCCAGCCTCGTCCACTATGAAATCAATTCGGGACAGGTGGCGCAGCCCTAAAGCGTCATGGGCGGTCAGCGCCTGCGCGGTAGTGGTCGCAGAAATCTTGTCGTCTAGACGAGGGGGCGTGTAGAACCGGGTTGCTCCTGCCGTATACCGGGCTTCAAAGTCGTAATGTCCAGAGAGCGGTTCAATCTCCACAGGCTGGATGGCCTTGGGGCCCTCGCCGGTATCGATGATGGTGACACACAGCTCTGCCCCGACGATTCGAGATTCGATGAGTGCGCTGTCCGAGTACGTAAACGCGTGGACCATGGCTTGGCGCAGATTGTCGGTGGAGTCCACCCAGGTCACACCCTGGGCGGACCCGCCGTGCGCGGGTTTGACGATTAGTGGCATACCGAGAGTCTCAGCGACCGTGGCAAGGACGCTCTCGGCGCCGAGCTCGCGGAACGCGTCCCTCGAGAGCGTTATTGATGCGGGGGTGGCGACTCCCGCTCGCGAGACGATCGTCTTTGCCACGGGCTTATTCCAGGCCAGTCGGGTCGCCTCAGCGGAGGATCCCACGAAGGGGATGGCCAGCATCTCCAAGAGTCCTCGCAGGGCGCCGTCTTCGCCAGAGGCCCCGTGCAAAACAGGCCAGACCACATCGACTGGCTCGTCGCGCAAGAACTCAATCAGGGAGGCGTCGGGGTCACGCAGCGTCGCATCGATTCCATGACCGTGGAGCCCATCGGTGACACGTCGCCCCGAGCGTAGCGAGATGTCGCGCTCATGTGAGATACCACCGGCTAAGACCACAACGCGGGGTTGCTGCGCCATGACTTATGCCACATCCGGGGGTGGGCCATCGCCTCGGGACGATGCCGCGACGTCTGTGGTCCGAGGCCCGAAGGTGGCGGCCAGCTCCAACTCTTCGGCAATGACTCGGCTCAAGCGACGCACTCCCTCGGTGATGAACGCTGGCTCGGGGTAACAAAAGGCTAGGCGGATATTGCTGCGACCGTGACCGTTGGCGAAGAACGCTGTCCCCGGCGTGTAGGCGACGAGTTCGGTGATGGCCCTGGGGAGCATCTCTTTCGAGTCCAGCTGTTCGGGCAGCGACAGCCAAAGATAGAAACCGCCGGTAGGCATCGTGTGAGAGATGGCTGGAAGGTGGGCCTTGAGCGCATCGGCCATGGTGTCCCGTCGCTCGCGGTAGAGGCCTCGGAACGTGTCGATTTGAGCCCTCCAGTCCTGGTGCTCGAAGTAATCGCTGAGGACCATCTGGGAAAACGAACTGGGTGAAAGAATTGCGGCCTCAGAAGCCAAGACGAGCTTTTCTCGGATACCGTGGGGAGCCACGACCCACCCCACTCGGAAACCAGGAGCAAAGGTTTTCGAAAACGACCCCAGATAAATGACTCCGGCGTCGTCGACAGAACGAATAGCGGCGGGGGGTGGCTGATCAAACCACAGAAGCCCGTAGGGGTTGTCTTCAACAATCAAAACCCCGTGATGGTGGGCGATGTCAAGAATTTCGAGGCGCCGTGAGGCCGAGAGCGTCACTCCCGCAGGGTTCTGAAAATTGGGAATCAGATAGACAAACTTGATGGTCTTGCCTGCGGCCCGAAGAGAGGTGATTCTCTCTTCGAGGGCGTGGGGAATCATCCCCTCGTCATCCATGGCGACGTGTTCGACGGACGCTTGGTATGAGCTAAAGACACCCATAGCTCCGACATAACTGGGAGATTCCGCCAGAATCACGTCACCCGGGTTGATGAAGAGTTTGCTCACAAGATCCAGGGCTTGTTGTGACCCGGTCGTGACGACCACATCATCGACGCCCGCTCGAATGCCCTCGAGGGCCATCACGTCGATGATGTGCTCTCGGAGAGCGGGGAGTCCCTGACCGGAGCCGTATTGGAGCGCGGCGTGACCCGACTTCTCCATCACCCGAGCGAGAGACTGCTGCACCTTGGCCACGGGAAGAGCGGCAACGAAGGGCATCCCCCCGGCGAGAGAAACCACCTCTGGGCGGCTGGCAACAGCAAACAGGGCACGAACCTCGGAAGCACTAAGACCAGACGCGCGATCTGCATAGTTGTCAAACCACGGGTCGAGGGAAATGCCAGAGCCCAGTGCCATCACTCGCCCTTCGTCGTAGGGAGACTAGAGCCCCAAGACTAGGCGCTTTTCCGCCGGCAGGGACCTCTAGGCGAGGAATTCCTTCAGGTCCGCCTCCAACGCTGGTCTGGGTTTTGCACCAATCACGGTCTTGACGACCTCGCCACCTTTGAATACCTTCATCGTCGGAATCGATGTGATCTGGTACTTCATAGCGGTATCGGGGTTGAGGTCAACGTTGAGTTTTACAACGTCAATTTTCGCGGCGTGCTCGGTTGCAATCTGGTCAAGTATGGGCGACACCGCTCGACACGGACCACACCACTCGGCCCAAAAGTCCACCATGATGGGTTTTTCTGAGGCCAATACCTCGGTGGCAAAGTTTGCATCGGTTACATCGCGTGCACCCATGTGGGTTTCTCCTTGGTGTGGTGTTAGGTGGTGGCCGCTGCTTGGGCCATGGCAGTGTGGGGCAATGATTCCAGGTAATGCTGGGCGTCTAGTGCCGCAACGCAACCAGAGCCAGCAGCTGTAATGGCTTGACGGTAGGACGGGTCGATCACGTCTCCGGCGGCGAATACGCCCTCGAGATTAGTCAACGAGCTCCGGCCTCTTACAGCTATGGTGCCCTGGTCAGTCAGATCAAGCTGACCGTGAACAACGTGAGTCCTTGGGTCTGAACCAATCGCGATGAAGAGGCCAGAGACGTCGAGGGTTTTTTCGGCCCCGGTTACCGTATCGAGAAGCCCCACGCCGGACACGGTGTCCTCACCGTAGATGTGGGCGATGGTGGCATTGAAGATGAATTCAATCTTGGGATCATTCTTTGCGCGTTCCTGCATCACGGCAGACGCCCGCAAGGCCGCCGACCGGTGGACGATGTAGACCTTGTCGGCAAAACGGGTTAGGAATGTTGCCTCTTCCATAGCCGAGTCGCCACCACCAACTACGGCGACCGTTTTCTGCTTATAGAAGGCACCGTCACAGGTGGCGCACCAGGAGACCCCGTAACCGCTTAATCGATCCTCGTCGGCAATTCCTAACTTTCGGTAGGCAGACCCTGTCGCGACAATCACGCTCCGTGCTTCCACGGTGTCACCATTACCCAACGCAATCTTTTTCACTGGCCCAGCGAGCTCAACCGAAACGACGTCGTCGTAGAGAATCTCGGCGCCAAAACGCTCGGCCTGAGCCTGCATTTTCATCATCAAGTCAGGGCCCATGATGCCCTCGGGGAAGCCGGGGAAGTTGTCGACATCGGTAGTGTTCATCAAATCCCCACCGAACTCGACGGAGGAGGCCACAACGAGAGGGTTGAGGTTTGCACGGGCGGCATAGATCGCCGCCGTGTAGCCGGCGGGACCCGAACCAATGATGACTACGTCACGCATGCGCTTCCTTTGCCTCTGTCTTTCCTAACGTCAGTCTAGGCCGAAGAATTCCCGCGGTCCCTGAGGCCCAGGCGAGACCGAATGGGATTCCACACCGCGAGCATGTCGGAGTTCTTGGCAAGAATCAGAGTTGTCGCGTAGACCAGCGTCATGACCAGAGTGATGGCCACCATGCCCATGCCCGCTGTGAGTGCTGAGGAGAGGAGGAATCCTCCCCGGGCCTCGCCACCCAGCGCAAGTAGGAGACCAAGCCCAGCGGCCCCCGAGGGAAGACTTGCGAGGAGGAAAAGGCCGAAGCGACCGAGCACCACAGAGGCCTCTAGCCCCCCGAGTTTTCTCCGCAGTAGAAGCACAGCCAGCACACACTGCAGCCACCCGGCAATCGTTGCCGAGAGCGCCAGACCATAGGCAATCTGTTCAGTGGGGAGGGTCGCGACGCCAAGAGCCAAGAAGACAAAGACCAGGGCCTGGGCTACCTGGATGAAGAAGGGCGTTCTTGTGTCTTCTAGGGCATAGAAGACACGTTGAACGACAAACAGAACGCTAAAGGGGATTAGGCCGAGCACGTAGAGCATGATCACTAACGCCATCGCCAAGACAGATTCAGGTGACACCGCAAACTGGCGGGCAAAGGGAAGTGCCACGACCACCAGGCCAACAGCGGCCAAGACCATGAAGAGGCCAATGCGCGAGACCGAATCCCTAAAGTCAGCACGGACGTGACCGAGGTCACCATCCCGCGCGTGGGTAGACATTTTGGTGAAATAGGCGGTCGCCAGCGAGACCGCTACTACCGAGTGGGGGAGCATGAAGATAAGCCAGGAGAACCGCAGTGTGGCGAGGCTTGGCGCGTCCGAGCCAGCAGCGAGCGATGCGACATTGGCCTGCACGATTCCCGCTAACTGGGCGACGACGATCATGCCAAACATCCACGACGCAGCCTTACCCGTGGTGGCTAAGCCCACTCCTCTCCAGCGGAAATCTGGCTGGAAGCCCAAGCCTGCCTTGCGCCAGAAAGCCAGCAGGATAAGCGCTTGCGCTGCGACTGCCAGAGTGGTCGAGCCTGCTAGGACGGCAACCATTTCGCTGGTCCAAGCACTTGCGTTTCCTGTGTCAGCGCTTGGAAAAAGTGCACCAAAGACAATGAGCCCGGTCATCGCCACAATATTGTTGAGCGCTGGTGCCCACGTGAAGGGGCCAAAGATCTTGCGGGCGTTGAGAACCTCGCTCAGCAAGCTATACAGCGCGTAAAACAAGATTTGCGGAAGACACCAGTAGGCAAAAGCAATAGAAAGCGCCATATCCTCGGGGCTAAAGCCCCTTTCCCCCGCACCGCCCTGCTGCGCATACAAGGCGACCAGTGCCGGGGCGAAGAAAGTCGCCACGATCGCCACTGAAAGAAAAATGACAAACCCCAGGGTGACAATTTTGTTGACAAAGCCTTGGCCGCCATCGGTGTCCAGCCCGGCCTTCACGATGTGGGGAACAAGAACAGCGCTCAGCACGCCGCCGGCGATAATCGCGTAGATGTTGTTGGGGAGTTGGTTCGCGAGCGCAAAGGTGTCCGCCCCTGACCCCACAATGCCGAGCGTGCGGGCCAAAATGATTGCGCTGATGAAGCCGAGTAACCTAGAGACGATGGTTCCGGAGGCCAAAAACAGGCTCGCTCGCCCCAGTGAATCTCCTGCGATCGGCGCTTTAGTCACTAAGCACTCACCTCGTCACCGCTCGCAGTAGCCCGCTGGTCACCGCGCCGGCGTTGAATTGCTCTAATGAGTCCAAAGGCAAACGTTCCACCCACGACAACGGCGAGCCCGATGCTAATGATGCCCTCCCAGCCGGCGCGGATGGTGACCGGAATGGTCACCGTCTCACCGACTGGTTCACCACCGGCGGAAAAGAGTGCAAACTCGACGGGCACGGTGCCATTGGCCAGCGATTGGACGGGGATGAGAGCCCTCATCGCATCACCCGGCGGGATGGTGAGTCGAACGTGCGGTGTCTCCACGGCAAGGATTCCTGTTGTCGGACGGACCGCCAGAATCACCACAACATCGGAGGGCAGATTATTCACCACCGTCACCGGCAGGGAAGTTTGGTCGCTCAGGACGGTAATTGCGCTTCCCTGCTCTATTCGGACTGAGTTGCGGAAATCACGCGAGTCCTCTTTGGCCCGTTCCCACTCGGTGGCGAGACCGTTAGGGTTCTCACGCCAGGTGGACGACAATAGGGCCTGGTATCTGGTCCAGCGGCCAAACACTGAACCCTCCGGGTCACTCGCGATGGTCGCGAACGTGACATCGCCCTCCCACAGTTCGCGAACCCTGGTGACAAACTCTCGGTACTCTCGAGGGTTTGCTGTGCCGAGCACGCTGGTGAGTATTTCCGTGGGGGCAACGGTGAGCGGAACAGCAACGGAGTTCGACACCGGCATCGAGACGAGTCGGCCCAACACCGCGTCGATTCGGGGAGCAATGGCGGTTGCTGGCAGGCGCCCGGTGCTAAAGATCAGAATCTCTTGATTCCCGGTGAGTGCCCGATAGGCGATGAGGCCCTGGGCTCTTTGCATATCTGCTTCCGCTTCTAAGGGTGTCGGCGCTTGCAGGGCGTCGGTGGCGAGTGCTGAGAGCTGAGCGTCAACCCGAATCACCCGCGCTTGCCCAATTGTCACCACAGCCCGGTCAGAGGGAATGCTGTTACTGGAGACCAACACCGCCGAGGCAGAGCGCGTGGCGAGAGTTTCTAGATCATCGTTGGTGACCGCGTCGCCGTGAATCCAGGGATATTCGCCCAACCGCGCGTAGGTGAGAGTGTCGATTTCCAGGGAGCCTAGCGGGTCCGCATCTGCCCACGGCAAGCCAAACTGGGCCAAACCAACAGTCCCCAGGGCACTCGCCCAGGCTAGAGATTCTGGAGGAGCTTGGTCCCCGAGAGCGGTAATGCTCGCGGTAATCCGGCTATCGATGGCGATGGTTGCTGGGTGGGTTCGGACGGCAGCCGTGACGACGTCGACGGCTCCGCCGGCGATGGTCAGGGCCTGCAGTTCCTCAGGCCGAAGCGTCACGCCGCCGTCAGCGGCCGTGGTTAGCGTCACGATGGGGGCGATGTTGGCTCGCGGAATTACCAGGTCTTCGGGAATCACCACAATTACCTGCCTGCCGGCGAGTTTGCGCAGCGCTGGGGTCATATTCGACGGGTGGGAGTAGGTGACTTCGATGCCAAAAACCCCCGCTTGGCGCCTGGGTGGTTCGCTAGAGTTCGTCGGTTCATCCTTGGGCAGTCGGAAATCCCAGAGGTCAGCGCCGAGCGCGAGCGGAAGCTCCCGGGATTCCAATTGTGGGACGTCGGGTGTTTGGGCAGTCGCTACCTCAGAAAACACGGGGTTGCTTTCCCCGGCGAGGAAGCGACGGATTTGCTCTTCGCTGGTGAATCGGCTCTCGGTGAGCCGTAGCACTATTTCTCCTGCGCCCAACAGCCCCGTCTCATCGGCACGCAGAATCACACTGAGCTCAGTCACGTCTGCTGGGTCCACAATCCCGCCCCCCTGCACGACGATGTCGACGCGGGCTGCGGCGCGCCCCTCATTACCAAACGCGGGACTTGAGCCGACCACCACAGAAGCAGTGATGGCCGACACAGAGAGCATCGTGAGCAGGGCCCTGATCGGCCGATTGACGCCCAGAGGGGACACAGATTTATCCATGCCTGAGTGTCGCTGTCCTCAGAGCTGGCATGGTTCAGAGTCTAGACTCTGAACACTATGTCGAGCGTTGCCAAGGCCGTCGAACAGCTTCGCCTTGTCACCAGCGACGAACCTATCGCGGGGATATCTCGGGCCTTTCAGGCCGCTGGCCACGAGCTCGCTCTCGTGGGGGGCCCGGTGCGCGATGCCTTCTTAGGTCGGCCACTCAACGACCTTGACTTCACCACCTCGGCCAGACCGGACGAGATCGAGCGGATTATTGCTCCTCTCGCGACGGCTGTCTGGGACGTGGGACGCGCTTTTGGCACTATCGCCGCCCAATGCGGCGACATGACAGTAGAAATCACCACCTATCGCGCTGATACCTATGACGGAGCCAGCCGGAAACCCGACGTCGAGTTCGGAGACAGTCTCGAGGGGGACCTCTTTCGCCGTGATTTCACGATGAACGCGATGGCCCTCACGCTGCCCGGTTTAGTGTTGGTCGACCCCTGTGAGGGAATGAGAGATCTGTTGGAGGGCGTGCTTCGCACCCCTGTTTCGCCCGAAGTGTCCTTTCGCGATGACCCTCTGCGCATGATGAGGGCGGCACGGTTTACGAGCCAGCTGGGGGTCAGTGTTCACCCCGATACGCGGGAGGCAATCGTCGCTCTTGCACCGCGGTTGGGCGATATTTCTGCTGAACGAGTCCGTGATGAACTGGTGCGAACACTGGCCACAGACCATCCCCGGGCCGGTATCGAACTGATGGTCGAGACCGGCTTGGCTGAGGTGGCGCTTCCTGAACTACCGGCGCTTCGGCTTGAATCCGATGAACACGCTCATCACAAAGATGTGTATGAACACACCCTCACCGTGCTGGAGCAGGCCATTGGTGAGGAACGTAGGCGGTCTCCCGGACAACCCGCAGATATGGTCGTGCGACTCGCCTCACTACTGCATGACATCGGAAAGCCGGCGACCCGGCGATTTGAAGCGGGAGGGGTGGTCACTTTTTACCACCACGACGTGGTGGGAGCGAAGTTGGCTAAGAAGCGCCTGAGAGAACTGCGCTTCGACAACGACACGATCGCAGCCGTCGCCCGCCTCATTGAGCTCCACCTGAGATTTTTTGGATACTCCGAGCAGGCCTGGTCGGACTCCGCGGTTCGCCGTTATGTCAGAGACGCTGGTGATCACCTGGAGCGCCTCCACATTCTGGTCCGAGCAGACGTCACCACAAGAAACAAGCGCAAGGCTGACAGGCTCTCCTTCGCCTATGACGACCTCGAGGCCCGCATTGCCGAACTTGCCGAGCTCGAAGAACTGCAGTCCATCCGACCCGAGCTCGATGGCGAAGAGATCATGGCGATTTTGGACGTCCCGGCTGGTCGCGTCGTGGGCGAGGCATACGCATTTCTTCTGGAGGTGCGCCTTGACGAGGGCGAAATTGGGAAAGACGAAGCAACCAAGCGCTTGCTGGGCTGGTGGGCTTCGAGATAGCGCGCTTGCCTTAGCGCTGGCTTGACACCTAGACTGTGGCAGTTGTCTTCACCGAAGACGCACACATAACCCTCCTGTTGCAGAGAGTCTGTAACCGATTAGTCCGAAGGAGGTGGGGTAATCGTGCACAACTACGAACTCATGGTCATTCTTGACCCAGAGCTCGATGAGCGCACTGTCGCCCCCAGTCTCGAGGCATTTCTCGAGGTCATCCGTCAAGACGGTGGCTCGATCGACAATGTCGACATCTGGGGTAAACGTCGGTTGGCTTACGAAATCAAGAAGAAGACCGAGGGTATCTACGCGGTCGTCAACTTCAACGCATCACCAGCAGCCACGGCGGAACTTGACCGCCAGCTGCGCCTGAGCGAGGCAGTGATGCGCACCAAGGTTCTTCGTCAGGACGAAGCGGTTGTTCGCCTTGGTGCACCCGAGGAAGCGCCTATTGCGCAAAAAGTCTCGCTGTCTGGTGGCAGCAAACGCCGTAAAGCCGAGTAGACCATGGCTGGCGAAACAATCATTACCGTGGTGGGAAACCTCACCGCTGATCCCGAGCTTCGCTACACCCAGAACGGTGTGGCGGTCGCCAACTTCACTATTGCGTCGACTCCGCGGGCACTTGACCGCCAGTCGGGGGAATGGAAAGACGGCGACCCTTTGTTCATGAGGGCAAGCGTGTGGCGTGAATTCGCTGAACACGTCGCCTCATCGCTAACCAAGGGTGCTCGCGTAGTGGCAACCGGTCGGTTGCGTCAACGCTCCTACGAGACCAAAGAAGGCGAAAAACGCACTTCTATTGAGCTCGAGGTCGACGAGATCGGCCCGAGCCTCCGGTATGCAACCGCTCAGGTTCAGCGTCAAGCGGGCGGAGCGAAGCCCGCCGGTGCGATGGAGGACTCGTGGAGCGCCCCAGCTGCTGGCGGTGCTGTTCAGGATCCCTGGGCTAACGCGGCGCCTGCGGACGCTGCCCCCATCGAGGACGCCCCCTTCTAGACCTAACAGTGTGTGGCACGCGCGAGCGTTGCCGCCGAAAAGAAAGAACACATCATGGCAGGAAAATCCAGCGGCGACCGCCGCAAACCGCGGACCGTGAAGGGCGGGAAGCCTGTGGCACCCGTCAAGGCAATCACCGTCGGCGTTATTGACTACAAGGACGTGTCGACTCTTCGTCGCTTCATCTCGGAGCGCGGGAAGATCCGCTCGCGTCGTATTACCGGAGTCTCAGTTCAGGAACAGAGACTTTTGGCCAAAGCAATCAAGAATGCGCGCGAAATGGCCCTGTTGCCTTACGCCGGCGCCGGACGATAGGGGTCGGGACCATGGCAAAACTGATTCTCACTAATGAGGTCCAGGGTCTCGGCACCGCTGGCGATGTTGTCGAGGTCAAGAATGGGTACGCTCGTAACTTTTTGATCCCGCAGGGCTTCGCCGTGGCGTGGAGCAACGGTGGCCAGAAGCAGGTTGACCAGATCAAGAAGGCTCGTGAGTCAAAGGTTCTCGCAAGCCGCGAAGAGGCAGATGCTCTCAAGTCCAAGCTTGAAAAGACACCTATTCGCATCGCCATCCGCGCTGGCAGTGGCGGACGGCTCTTTGGCTCTGTTACCCGTTCAGACATCGTTAAGGCGATTGAAGCAGCAGGGATTCCTGGCGTTGACAAACGCGCGATTGAGATTCCTGGCGCGATTAAGGCTGTGGGCGATGCCGAAGTGGTTATCGCGATTCACGATGGTGTTTCGGCACGCGTAACACTTCAGGTTGTCGCGGAAAAGTAGAATTTTCTTTTC
This sequence comes from Actinomycetota bacterium, assembly GCA_009704535.1. GTDB lineage: Bacteria > Actinomycetota > Actinomycetes > Actinomycetales > Microbacteriaceae > Pontimonas. The sequence continues at coordinate 10,878 of WLEA01000006.1, read as the reverse complement.
CTTTCAACGGGGTTCCCCTGAGGGGAGCCCCGTTGTTTTCTTCTGCTCTCTCCACACAACCGGCCCCGAGCGCCCTAACTCTAAAGTGGCACTTTATACAGTTTTGGGGGGTTCGGAATGTGGACTTTCCGGTGTGATAAATATCTATTTTTCTTGAAAAATTGGCCATATCCTGAGGAAATAGTCCCCAGGCTATCCACAACCGTCTCGGCGTTTCTCGTGTTTTTCCCACAGGGTTATCCACAGGGCCTTTTGTGGCCATCCCGGGCGCTCCCTAGGGTGGGGGAAGGATTACGACAAGGGGCCCTACAGGGTCCACAGGCCGCAGGGCATGTCGGTCGTTGTCGGTAGATATAGATGTGCATGCAGGGCCATCAGCCTTGCCTGGGAGCGAGAAAGGCGAGTCAGCGTGTCGATAGCTCAGCTGGGCCTAGTCCCCGACTCACCCGCCGAACGCACCTATGGCGGCGATCGCACCCCTCCCCATGACGTTTTGGCAGAGCAGAGCACGCTCGGTGGAATGCTGTTGAGCAAAGACGCGGTTGCCGATGTGATTGAGGTTCTTCGCGGGCGGGACTTTTACCTACCGAAGCACGAAATCATCTTCGACGCGATTTTGAACCTGTATTCCCACGGAGAGCCGACCGACGTCATCACGGTGAGCGAAGAACTCACCAAGACAGGTCTGTTGTCCCGGGCCGGTGGCGTTGACTATTTGCACACCATCGTGTCGGTGGTCCCCACAGCTGCCAGCGCTGGCCACTACGCGAGCATCGTTGCTGACAAAGCAGTGCTGCGTCGTCTGGTTGATGCCGGAACCCGGATTGCCAACATGGGCTACGCGAGCGAGGGCGAAGTTACCGATTTGGTCAATTCCGCGCAAACTGAGATTTATCAGGTTGCCGGTGGTGTCGAGGCCGAAGACTACGTTCAGCTGACTGCGGCTGTAACTGTTGCCGTCGATGAAATTGAGGCCGCTCGCAGCCAGGACGGTCAAATGCTCGGCGTGCCGACTGGGTTTGTGGAGTTGGATTCTTTGACCAACGGTCTCCACAAGGGCCAACTGGTGCTTATTGCAGCACGACCCGCTCTCGGTAAGTCGACGTTGGCGCTCGATTTGGCCCGGTCGGCGGCCATTAGAAACAAGCTACCCACTATTGTCTTTTCTCTGGAAATGGGCAAAGGCGAAATCGCCATGCGGCTCCTCTCCGCCGAAACCTCTATTCCTCTACAAAAGATGCGCAAAGGCCAAATTGAAGCGAAGGACTGGACGACCATCGCCTCCACCCGAGGCCGAATCGAATCAGCTCCTCTGTATATCGACGACAGCCCCAATATGACCCTGGTAGAGATTCGCGCGAAGTGCCGCCGCCTCAAACAACGAATTGGCCTGCAACTCATTGTGATCGACTACCTGCAGTTGATGACCTCGGGGAAGCGGGTTGAATCCCGCCAACAGGAAGTTAGCGAGTTCTCCCGCGCGCTGAAGCTTCTTGCCAAAGAGCTGCAGGTCCCGGTGGTTGCGCTCTCGCAGCTTAACCGTGGCCCAGAACAACGCGCTGACCGCAAGCCCCAACTGAGCGACTTGCGCGAGTCAGGATCCCTTGAGCAAGATGCCGACCTTGTGATTCTGTTGCACCGTGAAAGCGCGTATGAGAGGGACAACCCGCGCGCGGGCGAGGCGGACCTCATTGTGGCCAAGCACAGAAATGGGCCCACCGGCACCGTTGTCGTTGGCTTCCAGGGCCATTACTCGCGCTTTGCCGATATGCCAAAGCTCTAAGGATGTTGCGCTCCTGAACCCGCATTACGCTGGAGAAGTGTCGGATCTTGCGCGGGGCCAGGGGACATCCTGGGTTGTGGATTATTACGTCGTGTCTTTTGTGCGATCAGCCGCTTCGCTCGCTGTAGGTCTCACGATTGCCTTCACCCCGGCTCATACTGCCCAGTTTGGGCTGGTCACCTTCGGTGTGATGGCGCTCGTGACGAGTGTGACACTCGGGGTCCTGGCCGTGGGACTTGAGTCCTCAACGCGCGCACGTGGCCTCCACATCTGGCAGTCACTCGTGTCACTGGTCGTCGGCGCCCTTGCGGTGGGGCTATCCACCACGGGGACCCTTTTTCTTCTCTGGGCAATTGTTTTGTGGTCGCTGCTCGTTGGCGTGTCCGAGCTGTTCGCAGGTTGGCGTCTTCCTTCCGGTAGCTCGCTTCGAGGGGACTGGATAGTCCAGGGAACGATGACGGTCCTGCTTGCTCTCGTAGTTCTCAGCCAGTCAGCAGATAGTGTTGCCGTTGTCGGGTTTGTGGGAGCCTGGGCAGTCATCATGGGCGTCTATCTGGCAATTGCTGGCTTTAGCGCCCGGTGGGCTCAGAAAGACACTGCGGGAGAGGGATGACAACAGTGAATCAGCCGAGTAGGCGAGACCGTTTGCGGCCCGCAGAATATGTGACGCTCTCTGGCGCCATGGCGCTCTTTGCTGGGCTTATCGTGTTGATGGTCACTCGGGATCCTCTGATTGCCATTGTTCTCGCCGGGCTAGTTTTTGTGGTCGTGATTATCGGCATCGCCATGTTGGTCTTGGCGGTAAGTCCGAACTCGACCCCGGAAGGCCAGCTCGACAGTCCTGGCACAGGGAACGACTAAACGTCCTCGAGATAGTCCACGAGCGCTGAAGCAAGACCGGTGTAGAGCTCGGGGGTGAGCTCCGCGAGCGAGGCTTTGGCTGGGTCCGACACATCGAGTCCCGCGATGAATGACCGCAGATCTGCTTCGGAAATGTTCTGGCCACGGGTGAGTTCCTTGACCACCGCATAGGGGTCCTTGAGGTGCGAGGATCCGCGGACAATCTCGGCTCGGATCACCATCTGGATTGCCTCGGCGAGAACTTCCCAGTGTGCGACTAGGTCTGCAGCGATGACCTCGGTGTTGAGATCAATCTCTTCCAGGCCCTTCTGGATATTGGTGAGGGCCAGCAACGAGTGCCCGATGGCAACGCCAATGTTGCGCTGAGTGGTCGAATCGGTAAGGTCTCTTTGCAAACGCGAGGTGACGAGGGTGGTTGCGAGGCTATCGAGCAACGCACTGGAGATTTCGCAGTTGGCTTCGGCATTTTCGAAGCGAATCGGGTTGATCTTGTGGGGCATTGTTGACGAGCCAGTGGCTCCGGGTTCTGGAACCTGGCGCACATAACCAAGCGAAATGTAGGCCCACATGTCGGTGGCTAGGTTGTGGAGAATCTTGTTCCCGTGGCTGATGGCCCCCAGGACCTGGGCTAGCGCGTCGTGGGATTCAATCTGGGTGGTGAGGGGGTTCCAGGTGAGACCCATGTCTTCCACAAACTTCTTGCTGACTACCGGCCAATTCACCGAGGGCTCGGCGACAACATGGGCGGAGAAGGTTCCGGTTGCCCCGCTGAACTTGGCAAGATACGTCTGGGTTGACACCCGCTCGATGATGGACGAAAGCCTGTGGGCAAAGACCGCAACCTCTTTGCCCATCGTGGTGGGGGTTGCGGGTTGGCCGTGAGTTCTCGCGAGCATGGGTTGGTCTTTCCACAACACCGCACGAGTGCGAAGCGATTCGTGAACCCGCACGAGGGCCGGTAGCCATACCGAGGCAATCCCATCGCGCACGACGAGCGCGTACGAGACATTGTTGATGTCCTCGCTCGTGCAGCCGAAGTGGACGAGTTCATGCAAACTCTCCAGGCCTTCGGCGCTCAGAACATCGCGCACAAAGTATTCGACAGCTTTGACATCGTGCTTGGTTTTTGCCTCATAGGAAGCTATGGCCTCGACATCGGCGGTCGAGAAGTGTGTGACCACATCGCGCAGGCGTGCGATTGTTGCCGGTGGTAGAGGGGTAGTTCCGGCAACACCCTCTGCGCACAGGCGAATCAGCCATTCGATTTCCACCTTGACCCGAGCCCGGTTGAGCGCTGCCTCGGAAAAGAACTCCGCCAGAGGTGCTGTGGTGTCCCGGTAGCGCCCATCGAGTGGGCTTAATGGCTGGTGGCCCAACTGTGACATGGTCACCTTCCTCACGCGGGAGTGTCCCCACCTATTCTTGCTTACTTCTTGGCTGTCCACGAGGAGCTCACGCCTCCAATGTTCAGATGCATGGGCTGTGTGGGCTGGGCGACCACCCACCCCTCTGGCACACTGGCGCGGTTTCGTTCTATGCGGGTGGGGGCCACAGTGAGTTCTGGGAGCAGAGAGGTCGTTGCCCAGCAGGCGCACCAACTGCGCCGAATCGCCAGCAACCTGGTGCATGCTAGCTCCGTCACCGGGTGGGGTGGTCCCACCCAGCGCGAATGCGCGCGGCAGGTCACGGGCCTAGAGGGGGACCTGCGCGATGTGGCCAGGGCGCTTGGCGTGGCGGGTGAGTACGCGGGGATTCATTCTGTGATGGCCAGGCTGTGAGCGATGATGCTCTGTGGATCACGGGCCCCTACGGAGTTTTTGTCGCTGAGGACCACGTTGTCGCACTTGCCAACGCACTCCAGCGGGCTGCCACAGAGTGCTCAGAGGTTGCATCTGTGCTGGGTCGGCTTAGCGCTCCGACCGAGGACCCCTGGGCTTCGCTCGACTGGCAGGTCGTCTCCCGACACGCGCGACGTGTGGAGGAATTAGGCCACGAGGCACTGCGGTTAGCCCATGCACTGTGGTCCTACGCGAGGGCGAGCGCTGACCAGGAGAGAGCGCGGGTCGCTACCTTCGTCGCACCTGGAGAGCGACTTTTTGCCACCGCCATTGCGGGACTGAGTGGGCGCTATCCGAGCGTCGAATGGGCCCACTGGGGGCTGCCCGTCGCAGCCGGAGCCATCCTTGGCCCCTACAAGGCCCAGGATACGATTCGCGTGCATCGAGCACCGATCGGACCGCGGACACCGGTCGTGCAAGCCGCTACCGTCGAGGAGCGGATTCTCCGAATTCCTCCCTCCCACACGCCCATTCGGATCGAGCGTTATTCCGGAGACGGCGGACTAGTCACTACAGAGGTGTTTATTGCCGGCACCAGTGATTGGGGTGTTGGGCACACCTCGAACCCTTTTGATCTGGAGAGCAACATTGCTTTAGTAGCCGGAATCGGGTCCGCATCCGGGGTGGCGGTGGAAATGGCCATGAGGCGCTCTGGAGTCAAAGAAGGCGACAGGGTGACCTTTGTGGGGCACTCTCAGGGTGGTCTGATTGCAGCTCGTCTTGCTGAATCTGGTCGGTATACGACAACAGGCCTTATCACAGTGGGAGCTCCGCTTGGCGGAACACCTGTTCATGGCGACTATCCGGCAATCTCTATTTCTCACACTGACGACGTCGTCCCGCCGTTCGGCGGGCGGGTCGAGCCAACCCGGAGCTTTGGCATTTCTCGCCACAGCGGCGCGGCCCTAGGCGATGTTTCCGATGCGCATTCCGTGGAGCGCTATGCCGAGACCGCCGCCTCGCTGGATGGCTCTCCGGCAAGGAGTCATCTCCCTGAATTTAGTCGAACACATGCGACGACCCGCCCGAGCTACTTTCGGGCAACCCGAGAGGTTGACCCCTAGCGGGTTTGTTTCGTCAAAGGACGCAGCAACATTCCGATAATCCACGCGGAGAGACTAAGTACTAGTGCGCCAATTATTCCCCAGTAGTAATCCTGTACGAACAAACCAAATGTCAGCCAGGTTGAGACCAGGGTGACTAGGAGTAAGAGCAAACCGTTGACCACGAGTGCGATAAGTCCGAGGGTAATGACATAGAGCGGAAAAGCGACGATGCGGATTGCGTTGCCAATAATGCCGTTGATGAGCCCAAAGACGAGAGCGATGAACAGGTAACTGAGGACCAGTTCAAGGCTTGGTCCGCCCACAACAATGGGTTCCCCTTCGGCATAGGGGACCATGGTGAGACCGGGAACAATCCAGACCGCGATCGCCAGAGCAATGGAATTAACCGCAAGCCGAACGAGGAAACGGAACATACTTCCATGATGGCCTGTCAGAGCACGAAATGCCAAAGCGCTGTGGGTCACTGACGGTGAGACGAGAAACTCATTGTGGGAGACTGACGACCCCAGGAAGCGTTGCGCCGCTAGATTAGAGCCATGCCGTACACCGAGCACACCCTGCGATTGTTGGCGCCCGATGGAACCCTCCTCGTCAACGACCGCACCGAGGCTTATCACAGCGCTATTGGTCACCTGACCGAGGCCGACTTCCGTGAGTTTTATCGAGTGATGAGCGTTGTGCGCCGCTTCGATGTCGAAGCGGGCAACCTGCAACGCCAAGGTCACATGGCACTGTGGGTGCCGAGCATTGGACAGGAAGCCGCCCAGGTGGGATCCGCCTTTGCAAGCAGGCCTCAAGACCACGTTTTCCCGGCCTATCGTGAGCACTCGGTCGGCTATATCCGAGGGCTTGATTTGGTCGACATTATTCGGATGCTGCGAGGCCTCACACATGGAGGCTGGGACCCGAAGAAGACCAACAATTTCCACTTGTATACCTTGGTCATCGGTTCGCACACCCTGCACGCCACGGGTTACGCCATGGGCATCAGTTTTGACGGAGCATGCTCAACAGGTGATCTGGAGAAGGACGAAGCGGTCATTGTGTACTTCGGCGATGGGGCAACAAGCCAGGGAGACACCAATGAGGCATTGATTTTTGCCCAGAGCTTCCAGACGCCTCAGCTCTTCTTCCTGCAGAACAACCACTGGGCCATTTCTGTGCCCGTGAGGGTTCAGTCCCGGACACCTCTGTTTGAGCGGGCGGCTGGCTTTGGAATTCCGAGCGTTCAAATCGATGGCAATGACGTGCTAATGAGCTATGCGGCCACCCGCATCATGATGGACCAGGCTCGCTCGGGCCAGGGCCCCCAGTTCATTGAGGCGATGACGTATCGAATTGGCGCACACACAACTAGCGATGACCCAACAAAGTACCGCGACGAAGATGAGTTGGCATTCTGGCAAGCTCACGATCCGATTGATCGCTTCCGCGCGTATCTGCAGGGACTAGGAGTCGAGCAGGCCTTCTTCGACTCTGTCGCTACCGAGGCTGACGACTATGCCGCAGATGTGAGGAAGCGCACTCTGACGCTCGAAAATCCGCCAACGACAGACATTTTTGCGCACGTCTTCACCGAGGACCACCCCGTGGTGACAGAGCAGGCAGCGTGGCTCGAGAATTACCTATCTTCCTTTGAGCAGGGGCCATCGTGACCGATATTCCCATGGCTAAGGCCATCAACGAGGGACTCAAAGCCGCGATGATTGCGGATAGCAAGGTACTGGTCATGGGGGAGGACATCGGGCAGCTCGGTGGCGTTTTCCGGGTGACCGAGGGTCTCCAACAACAATTCGGTCCCTCCCGCGTGATTGACACCCCTTTGGCGGAGTCGGGCATTGTTGGCTCGGCGATTGGGCTTGCGATGCGGGGTTATCGCCCGGTGTGTGAGATTCAGTTTGATGGCTTCGTCTATCCGGCCTTTGACCAGATCGTGTCTCAGTTGGCAAAAATCACCATGCGACACGAATCGACCCAAGCGTTCCCCGTGGTGATTCGCATTCCCTACGGCGGTCACATCGGAGCAGTTGAGCACCATCAGGAGAGCCCCGAGGCGTATTTTGCCCACACGGCAGGCTTGAGGGTCATTTCCCCGTCAAACCCGCACGATGCCTATTGGTTGATCCAAGAGGCGATCACCTCCGAAGACCCCGTGATCTATTTGGAGCCCAAGAGCCGCTACTGGCACAAGGGGCCTATCGATGACGAAAAACCTGGGGCTTCACCGAACGAGGCTCGAGTGGTCCGCGAGGGTGGCGACGTCACTCTCATCGGCCATGGTGCGATGGTGAGTGTTGCGCTCCAGGCCGCAGAGATTGCCCATTCAGAGGGCGTCAGCATTGAAGTCATTGACCTGCGTTCTCTCTCACCCATCGACTACGGCACGATTCTTGATTCTGTGAGAAAGACCGGCCGAGCCGTTGTCGCGCAGGAAGCTCCCGGGAATGTCAGCGTCGGCAGCGAGATTGCTGCGACGCTGACCGAGAAGGCCTTCTACGTCATGGAGGCTCCAGTGTTGCGGGTCAGTGGGTTCGACACCCCATTCCCACCGGCCAAACTCGAGGGGATTTACCTGCCAGACACGGATCGCATACTTGACGCCGTGGATCGAAGCCTGGCTTACTGATGATGAGGGTTAAGGAGTAATCGTGTCGCTCTTCACATTCCCGCTGCCCGATGTGGGCGAAGGCCTCACCGAGGCTGAAATAGTGTCGTGGCGGGTAAAGCCGGGCGACACTGTCAGCGTGAACCAAATCGTCTGTGAAATCGAGACGGCCAAGTCTCTCGTGGAGCTGCCCTCACCCTTTGAAGGCGTGGTCCACGAGTTGCTTGCGGCAGAGGGCGACACCGTTCAGGTTGGTGCCCCGATTATTTCCGTCGAGGGCGAGGGCGGACCTGCGATGCCAACCCCCGACGTCGTCGAGGCTGTTGCCGATGTTGAGGCAAGCGTGAGCCATGACAGTGCCGAGCCATCTCCCAAGAATTTGGTCGGATACGGCACGGGCCCATCGACTCCAGTGTCGCGTCGGCGCCGGGTGGCCCAAGCCACCGAGGCTGCGATCCCGTCTCCCATCGCTCGTCCCGATCTACCTGTCGCCGAGGCAATTCCGACTATCGCCAAGCCGCCCATTCGCAAGCTTGCGAAAGACTTGGGTGTCGATTTGGCCTCAGTCCAGGCGACTGGGCTCGCCGGTGAGATTCTGAGAGAGGACGTCATTCGTCACGCTGGCCAAGCCACGGTGTTTAGAAACCTCGAAACACCGAAATGGCCCGAGAACCGCGAAGATCGTATTCCGGTCAAGGGTGTCCGGAAAGCCATCGCACAGGCGATGGTCAAGAGCATGTTTGAGGCACCTCACGTCTCGGTGTTTGTTGACGTGGACGCCACCAGGACGATGGATTTTGTCAAGCGATTGAAGGCTTCTCCTGATTTTGCGGGAATCAAGGTCTCACCCTTATTGGTCATGGCCAAGGCCATGATTTGGGCAGTTCAGCGAAATCCCACCGTTAATTCCACCTGGACCGACAACGAAATTATCGTCCACCACTTCGTTAACTTCGGTGTTGCCGCTGCAACGCCGAGGGGGTTGATTGTTCCCAACATCAAGGAAGCTCACACGTTGAGCTTGCGTGATTTGGCGCTGGCTTTGGAGAAACTCACTCTGACTGCCAGGGAGGGGAAAACAACCCTGGAAGACATGTCTGGGGGGACCATCACGATTACTAACCTTGGGTCTTTCGGTGTTGACACAGGAACGCCCATTTTGAACCCGGGTGAGGTGACGATTGTTGCGCTTGGCACAATTAAGCCAAAGCCTTGGGTGGTTGATGGCGAGGTGCGCGCTCGAATGGTCACCACGGTCGCGGCGAGTTTCGATCACCGCGTTGTTGACGGCGATGTGGCCAGCAAGTTTGTTGCCGATGTCGCCAGTGTGATGGAGGAGCCAGCCCTGCTCCTTGATTGATGTTGACAATCATTATCAATAAGGGCTACGGTGAAGGCATGACACTTCACCGCGCTGCCTTAGCTCTTCTCAGTTCTTCTCTTCTCGTGGTCGCAGGATGTTCTGCCACCGAACAAGGTGACGGGTCCGAAGCACCAACTTCGGACCAAGCTGCTGTCCCAGCGGTAGTGGAGGGACCCTCGGTTGTGGTCACGACCACGATTCTTGGAAGCGTGGTCGGGGACATTCTGACCTGCGCTGTGGGCTCAGCCGCATCGATGACCGTGGTGATGCCAATTGGCGCCGACCCCCACGATTTCCAGCCCTCCTCAGAGCAAGTCGCCGCTATGAGCACAGCAGAGCTGGTTGTCGCAAATGGACTTTTCTTGGAGGAAGGGCTGGTCTCGGTTCTTGAGAGCCTGGAGACCGATGGAGTGAATGTGCTCCATGTCGCTGAACTTGTTGACCCGTTGCCCTTTGCCGAGGATCACGGTGACGACCACGTTGACGAGCACGCTCACGATCACGGTGACGATCACGCCGATGAAGCAGCAGATGAGCATGCGCACGGCGATTTTGATCCCCACTTCTGGTTCGACATGGAGCGGATGGCGCTTGTAGCTGAGCTAGTCGGTTCAGAACTCGCCGTTGCGACCGGGGTGAGCGACTACGAGGACTGTGGAGTGAGCGTGGCGACTGAGATTCGCAGCGCCGAGGCCGACGTGATTGCCGCGTTGCAGGTGGTACCCGAGGAGTCGAGGATTCTCGTCACCGACCATGATGCTTTTGGCTACTTTGCTGATCGCTATGACTTTCATGTCGCGGGAGTGGTCATTCCTGGCGGTTCAACCCTGTCTGACCCGAGTTCTCGAGAACTGGCTGAGTTGGTAGAGGTCATTGAACGAGAAAATGTTCCCGCGATCTTTGGCAACACGGCCACCTCTTCTGACGTGGTCACGTCCTTGGCCGCTGAAATCGGCCGCGACATCAAAGTGGTTCCCTTGTTTGTGGGAAGCCTGGGTGGCCCTGGCAGCGGAGCAGAGGACTACGCCTCGATGATGGTGCTGAACGCTTCGTTGATTGCCGACGCCCTGACAGACTAAGCCTGTGGAATGGTGGCTAGCTCCTTTTGAACTCGGCTTTCAGCAGAGAGCCCTGTGGGGAGGAATCCTTGCCGCTCTGATGGCCTCCACCGTTGGCACCTGGCTGGTGCTTAGGGGGATGAGTTTCTTCGGGGATGCCTTTGTTCACGGAATCATCCCTGGTATCGCCGCAGCGGTGGTGCTCGATGTCAACCCGTTCATTGGCGCTGCTGTGGCGGCACTGATCATGGTGGTCGCCATTGAACTCGTCCAACGCAAAACAGTGCTCGGCGAGGACACCTC
>WLEA01000059.1 GCA_009704535.1 Actinomycetota bacterium | reverse complement strand
GTCCTGCTGGCCAAGTCCACCTCTGTCGCTGGCTCACTGTTCGTGGGAGCTGCGATAGGGGTCGGCATATTCTTTCTCACGAGACCGGTGGTCACCGAGGACACCCTGTGGGCAAGTGCCGGGGCACTGTTGGGGGCCATACTGTTGATGGTTGGTGGCATCACAGCCGAGCGGTGGTGCACACTGCCACCTGGCTCCCCTGAAGGAGGGGCGTTGGGACAGCCTGAAGGGGACATCGTATGAGCACAGCCCTCTCCATCGAGTGGAAGCCGGTGAGCCAACGCTTTGTTCTGGTTGCCTTTGTCGAAACCCTCGGTATTGTTGCGGGCCCCCTGTTCGTGACAACACTGCCGTTATGGGTCGATGACCCGGACATCGAGAGATTCTCCTGGTATCCGCTGGCACTTGCCAGCGTCGTGGCGCTGATCGCTCTTGCGCTGGTGCCTCGCAGGGTGCGGGCCATTGGCTATTGCTTGCGCGATGACGACATTGTTGTTCAGCGCGGCATCCTTTTCCGACGGCAGGTGGCAGCACCGTATGGTCGGCTTCAACTTGTCGACATCTCCCGGGGACCGCTCATGAGGTTTCTTGGCCTTTCGGAGCTGCGGGTGGTGACAGCGGCCGCATCGAGTGGCGTCACGATTCCAGGCCTCTCGGTTGCGGAGGCTGACACCCTTCGTGACCATTTGATTGCAGTTGCCGAATCCAGGCGGGCAGGGCTCTAGGCGTGCCCACGCCCACATTGCGCCACGCGGCTTGGCTGCGCGATGGCCGGTGGTATCGACTACACCCGCTGACCCCTGTTCTCCAGGGTGGTTTAGCAATCGCTGGCATCGTGGGGTTCCTGATTGCAGCGAGCTGGGAGGCAGTACTCTTCCGTCTTCTGCTCGAGGTCGCCGAAGTTGACCCGGAGGAAACTGCCGAGGCCGATTCCCTCGTTCGGTTGCTGGAGTGGGCAGTGTCGTTTTGGGGCGTAGTTATCACCCTGGCGATTCTTGGAATCGGCGTGATCTGGTTGCAGTGGCGGCTTCACATGGTTCGTATGAGCCAGGATGCCATCGAAGTCAAGAAAGGAGTTCTGTTTCGTTCGTCCAGGAGAATCAGGCTCGATCGTGTCAATGCTGTCGGCGTTCGCCGACCTCTTATCCCCCGACTTCTCGGGCTCGCCAAACTCGACATTCAAGCAGCGGGAACGGATGCAAGCCTTGTCCTTGCCTATCTCCCGAAGGCCACAGCTGAACAAGTTCGGCGGGAAATCATGGAACCCTCGTCAGCCGAACCGGCTGACGAGGCGGCAGGCGTGGCGGCGGATGCCAGCACTGTGACCCGGGAGGTCGAGGTTCCGCTGTTTCGCTATCTGGCCTCTCTGGTCGTTAGCGTGGAGACCATTATTTTCGCGGGTGGGATACTGGCCGCCTCGATCGCATCGGGTCGCTCGGGTGAACTGGCCGCTTGGTTGAGCGTGGTGGTTGTGCTGATTGTGTATGTCGCATACCTGGCGGATCGGTTCTTCAGGGTGGGCAGCTTTGTTGTGGACACCGTGGATTACGACATTCGAGTATCACTGGGTTTGCTCGCCACCAGCGTGGAGAGCATTCCACCGGGCCGAATCCACGCTCTTCAGCTCAGTCAGCCGTGGCCGTGGCGAGTATTGGGCTGGTGGAGATTGGAGGCCAACCTGGCCTCCACACCGGGAGCTCAGGTGTCCAAGGCCCCCTCGCACACCGTCCTTCTGCCGGTGGCAACGTTGCCGGAGGTCATGCGCGTGGTCGCGAAATGCATCCCGACCCTCGCTGGGGACCAGGCGAGGGATGTCCTCGTATCAGGCCTCCAGAGCACGCACGCGCAGTGGGTTTCTGATAACCCGGGTCTTAAGGCGTCAATCGGTTCCCCCAAACGCGCCCGTTACCGCATTCCCCTGAGTTACAGAGTGAACGGGGGAGCGTTGCTCTCCGATGTCGTTCTTCTGCGCAGGGGGGCCTGGATTCGGAGGCTCTCGATCATGCCTGTTGCTCGCATCCAGAGCTCGAGCATCTCTGTGGGGCCGTGGCACAAGGCTCTGGGGCTTGGACTCTTTGCCCTGCAGGGCGTCGAGGGCCCCGTGTCCACGCGTCTACCGGCCCTCGATAGGGTTGCTCTCGAGGACTGGTGGCTCGAAGTCCAGCGGGGCATTATCAAGGCCATCGCCAAGCCCCAGTCGCCACAACGGCGAGCGCTGAAGCGAGGAACCTAGTGATGGATCCCACCCGCTTGGGTGTCGGCATTATCGGTGCCGGCCGGGTGGGTCCCGTGCTCGCCGCCGCACTGGCCGGTGCCGGACACCATCTGGTGGGCATGAGCAAACCCTCTGATGGGGATAGTGAGCGAGTCACAAGTGTCGTGCCGGGAATAGCGTTTCTTGATGTGCCCGACATCATTGAACGCAGCGAACTGGTGGTTCTTGCGCTTCCCGATGGTGACCTTGCGGGATTTATCCAAGGTGTGGCCGAATCCACGGGTTGGCAATCGGGCCAGATCGTTGCCCACACCTCGATTCGCCACGACCTCGATGTGTTAGTGCCGGCCCGAGATGCAGGCGCGATACCCATCACGCTCCACCCGCTGATGGAATTCACCGGGACCAGCGTTGATCTGGTGCGGATGAGAGAAGCGTGGTGTGTGGTGAGCGCGCCCGCTGTCGCAACACCCATCGCGGAGGCACTTGCCGTGGAGATGGGCATGGAGCCACTCGTCATTGCTGATTCTGCCCGGGAACACGTGGCAAGCGCCATCGCTTTGGCCACGAGCTTCTCTGCGACGACCATTTATGAGGCGGCTTCCCAATTGCGTAGCGCTGGTATCCCACACCCGGGTGTGGTCCTCTCCACGTTGGTGCGATCTAGCGTGGAGAACGCATTGCGTGAGGTTGCCGGCAACCACGAAGACGCGGGGGCTAGGGGGTGAGTAGTCTCGCAGTCGTTACCACCTCCTCAGGGATGAGCGACATCGTCGCAGGCTGGAAATCTGAGGGCCACAGCGTTGCGTTTGTCCCGACGATGGGCGCTCTGCACCAAGGTCACGGCGCGCTGATTGAGAAGGCGTCGGAACTAGCGGATCGTGTGGTGGTGAGCATTTTTGTCAACCCGTTGCAGTTTGGCACGGGCGAGGATTTTGACTCCTATCCCAGGGACGACGAGGCTGATCAAGCTTTTCTGCGCGCGCGCCCAGTTGATGTGCTCTTCATGCCCACTGTCGATGAGGTCTATCCGCCGGGAGTCGCAGTCACTGCCGCGGCGGGCCCTGTGGGAGACACCTTCGAGGGCGCATCCAGGCCTGGACACTTTGATGGCGTGCTGAGGGTGGTGAAGCGGTTGTGTGCGATTATCAGCCCGGACTTTGCCCTCTTTGGACGCAAAGATGCCCAGCAATTGTTTCTTGTTGACACGATGGTGCGTAACGAGGGCTTACCCATCACGATTGTCCCCGTCGACACGGTGCGTGCACCTGACGGCCTCGCCCTCTCCAGTAGGAACGCTTATTTGAGCGATGACGAGCGCGCTCGTGCGCTTGCAATTCCGGTGGCGCTTGCCGAGGCGGAGAGGGCAACCACGCTCAGCGGGGCACTCTCCGTTGTGCGCGAGCGCTTAGAGTCTGAGCCGGGCCTTACTATCGACTACGTTGCAGGCGTTGATCCCGAGACTTTTCACCAACTCGATGAGGACTCACCAATTCGGGAGGCCACGCTGATTGTGGCGGTGAGTCTCTCGACTACCCGATTAATTGACAATCGGGCCCTGCACTTTCCTCAGTAGGCTAGGCAGGACGACTGGCCAATGAGGACGAAGACCACTTTATGAGCGACCACGACGAGACTGCAGAGTCTGCCGGGGACATAGCCGAACAGCACGCTGTTCGGCTTGCCAAGCGAGAGCGCATGCTCGAAGCGGGCATAGCGCCCTATCCGGTGGGCGTTGCAATCACCACAACAATCTCTGAGGTTCGCGCGTCGTTTCCTGAGTTGGCCCCTGAAGAATCCACCGGTGTGAGAGTGGGTGTTGCCGGGCGCGTGGTTCACATGAGGGTCACCGGCAAGCTGGCGTTTCTTTCGCTCCAAGAGGGCTCAGGTGAGCGCTTGCAGGCCATGGTGTCTTTTGGCGAGATTGGAGAGGACTCCTTCGAGCTTCTGAAAGATCTTGTTGACCTGGGTGACCATGTCTTTGTTGAGGGCGAAGTGATCGCCTCAAAACGCGGTGAGCTTTCGGTGATGGTCAGTGCCTGGGCGATTGCAGCGAAAGCGCTCATGCCCTTGCCTAATCTCCACAGCGAGCTCAATGAAGAAACCCGAGTCCGCCAGCGCTATCTCGACTTGATTGTCCGCGACCAGGCCAGAGTGACGGTGCGTCAGAGAGCCCTGATCAATCAGTCGCTGCGCGCCACCTTTGCCACACACGGGTATCTGGAAGTGGAAACGCCGATGTTGCAAACCCTCCACGGTGGTGCAACGGCGAGACCGTTTGTGACCCAGTCCAACGCGTTTAGTACGGAATTGTTTTTGCGTATTGCACCCGAGCTTTTCTTGAAGCGAGCCGTCGTGGGCGGTATTGAACGGGTTTTTGAGATCAACAGAAACTTCCGCAACGAGGGCTCCGACTCGACCCACAGCCCTGAGTTTGCAATGCTCGAGGCGTATCAGGCCTATGGCGATTACCACCAGATGGCGGATTTGACCCAGGAGCTCGTCCAGAACGCGGCGATGGCAATTTCTGGCAGCCACACCGTCACCTGGGCTGATGGCACTGAGTATGACCTCGGCGGAACGTGGGATCGAATCTCGGTCTATGACAGCCTGAGTGAGGCCAGTGGGACGCAGATTACCCCGGACACCGATCTCGCGAGCCTTGCAGACATGGCAAAGAAGCTCGATATCCAGGTGGCCCAACCCACCCACGGCAAGCTCGTGGAGGAACTGTGGGAACACTTTGTGATGGGGTCCCTGAGCGCGCCAACGTTTGTTTTGGACTATCCCGTGGACACCTCCCCCCTGGTGCGCGAACACCGCAGCATTCCCGGTGTTGTCGAGAAATGGGACCTCTATGTTCGTGGCTTCGAGCTGGCCACCGGCTATTCGGAACTGGTGGATCCCGTGGTTCAGCGAGAGCGTTTTGTTGCGCAGGCAGCCCTTGGCGCTAAGGGCGACGACGAGGCCATGCGGGTGGATGAAGACTTCCTGCGCGCCCTTGAGCACGGGATGCCACCAACGGGTGGCATGGGGATGGGTATTGACCGTTTGTTGATGGCGGTGACCGGTTTGGGTATTCGCGAAACCGTCTTGTTCCCTCTAGTCAAATAGACCTAGTCGTCGACGGGCAGCCCTCGCTTGAGGCGTTCTTCGCGTTCAATCGCGGCATAGGAATCTCGTTCCGAGCGGTCTGCTCGAAGAATTGAGCGCATCACAAACCAGAAAAGAAGCCCCATAAGAATCGTGGGGGTTACCGAGAAGAGTGCGTTCGCCCAAAAGTTCTCAATCATGGTTTTGTGTCCACCTAATTCCAGAGACTCCACGCGCCATAGAGGGCAACGCCTAGAACAATAACCAACAGTCCTACACGAGCGGGCGGTAGTGCCGACTTCTTGGGCTGTTCTTTTTCCATCCTGAGGGAAGTGTAGGACCAGAAACCGGGTATCTGCCCACGGTCTGATTCGAGCCATGTCGACTCCTCACGCTGCGGGCGAACACAGCCCCACGCCCAGTGGTGAGCCTTTAGCATTCAACTACGGGTGCAGAACTGGACCCGAATGTCATAGAGGAGCTGGACACATGTTTGAGCGGTTTACCGACCGGGCTCGCCGAGTCGTCGTCTTGGCGCAAGAAGAAGCCAAGATGCTCAACCACAACTACATCGGCACCGAGCACATCCTCCTGGGTTTAATCCACGAGGGCGAAGGTGTTGCCGCTAAAGCGTTGGAGTCCCTCGAAATCTCACTGGAAGCTGTCCGCGAGCAGGTCCAGGAAATCATTGGACAGGGTCAGCAAGCTCCTACCGGACACATTCCTTTTACTCCCAGGGCCAAGAAGGTTCTTGAGCTGAGCCTGCGCGAAGCCCTTCAGTTGGGCCACAACTACATCGGCACCGAGCACATCCTGCTTGGCCTCATTCGCGAGGGTGAGGGTGTTGCCGCTCAGGTCCTCGTGAAGCTGGGCGCTGATCTCAACCGAGTTCGCCAGCAAGTCATTCAGCTGCTCTCTGGCTACCAAGGCAAAGACCCGGTTTCGGTCGGCGGCACGGAAACCTCCAGCGACAAGGGCTCCCAGGTTCTCGATCAGTTTGGACGCAACCTGACCCAGGCCGCTCGCGAGGGCAAGCTTGACCCGGTTATCGGTCGCGAGCGCGAAATGGAGCGGGTCATGCAGATCCTGTCTCGTCGATCGAAGAACAACCCGGTGCTGGTCGGCGAACCAGGGGTCGGAAAGACTGCTGTTGTCGAGGGATTGGCCCAGGCCATCGTCAAGGGCGATGTTCCAGAGACACTGCGTGACAAGCAGCTCTACTCGCTGGACCTTGGGTCCTTGATTGCCGGCAGCCGCTACCGCGGAGACTTTGAAGAACGCTTGAAGAAGGTCACCAAGGAGATTCGCACGAGGGGCGACATCATCGTGTTCATCGATGAGATTCACACCCTGGTGGGCGCCGGTGCCGCTGAGGGCGCTATTGACGCAGCCAGTATTTTGAAGCCGCTTCTTGCCAGGGGCGAGCTCCAGACCATTGGTGCGACGACCCTGGACGAGTACCGCAAGCACTTTGAAAAGGATGCCGCCCTTGAGCGCCGCTTCCAGTCGGTGCAGGTCCACCAGCCAAGTCCCGCTCACACCATCAATATCTTGAAGGGTCTGAGGGACAAGTATGAGTCGTTCCACCGCGTTTCCATCACGGATGGCGCAATCGAAGCGGCCGTGACCCTCTCAGACCGCTATGTTCAGGATCGTTTTCTGCCGGATAAGGCAATTGACCTCATTGACGAGGCCGGCGCGCGTCTGCGCCTGTCGATTCTCTCGAGCCCACCTGAGCTTCGCGAGTTTGACGAGAAAATTGCCGGGGTTCGCTCTCGCAAGGAAGCGGCCATTGAAGGGCAAGATTTCGAAAAAGCAGCGTCGCTGCGCGACGAGGAGAAGACTCTCCTCGGCGAGCGTCTCCAGCTGGAGAAAAAGTGGAGAAGCGGTGAGGCCGGGGGAACCGGCGTCGTTGACGAAGGAATCATCGCTGAGGTTCTGGCCGCTGCGACGGGAATTCCGGTATTCAAGCTGACTGAGGAAGAGACTGCTCGCCTCATGTTCATGGAGAAGGCTCTTCACCAGCGGGTTATTGGCCAAGAGCAAGCTATTTCGGTGCTCTCCAAGACCATCCGACGCACTCGCGCAGGTTTGAAAGATCCCAAGCGCCCCAGCGGCTCCTTCATATTTGCTGGCCCTACCGGAGTGGGAAAGACCGAGTTGGCAAAAGCCCTTGCAGAGTTCCTCTTCGATGATGAGGACGCGTTGATTGCCCTCGATATGTCCGAGTTTGGCGAGAAGCACACGGTGTCCCGGCTCTTCGGTGCTCCTCCAGGATTTGTTGGTTTCGAAGACGGCGGTCAGCTAACCGAGAAGGTGCGCCGAAAGCCCTTCAGTGTGGTCTTGTTCGATGAGATCGAAAAAGCCCACCCCGACATCTTCAACTCCTTGCTCCAGGTCCTTGAGGAGGGTCGTTTGACCGATGGTCAAGGCCGCGTGGTGGACTTCAAGAACACCGTCATCATCATGACGACCAACCTGGGAACCAAGGACATCACCGGTGGCCCGGTTGGCTTCACTCTCGAAGGCAACACTGAGGCCAGCTATCAGTCGATGCGGGCCAAGGTAGTCGAGGAGCTGAAGAAGAACTTCAAGCCTGAGTTCCTCAACCGAGTTGACGAGACGATTGTCTTCCCCCAGCTCAACAAAGAAGAGCTCATGCAGATTGTGCACCTCTTCATCAAGCGCCTGGGCGATCGCCTGATGGACCGAGACATGACCCTGTCCGTCTCGGAGAGCGCTAAGACTGAGTTGATCAGACTCGGCTGGGACCCCACGATGGGGGCACGGCCACTGCGTCGGGCCGTTCAGCAAAACGTCGAGGACCCTTTGTCCGAGCGCATTTTGCAGGGCGAGCTCTCTCCGGGTCAAAATGTGGTGGTTGACTTCGTTGACGGCGAGTTCAGCTTCGTGTCAACCACCAGAGATGTGAAACCCGTCGAACCCGTCGCCCTGGAAAGCTAGGCGCTACGCTGGCCTGGTGAACCCTGCACAGACGATGTCCTGGGACGTCCGGCCCGCCCGGACGACGGATATCAGAGCCATTTCGGCGCTGGTGACCCCCCTTGTTGAGCAGCGGGTGCTACTGGGAAAAGATTTGGTCGTGCTCTTTGAGTCTGTCCAAGAGTTCGTTGTTGCGGTCGGCGCCGAAGACGAGGTCATCGGTTGCGGAGCGTTGCATGTCTTTTGGGAAGATCTGGGCGAGATTCGCACCCTCACTGTGGCGCCAGAGTTCCAACACAGGGGAATCGGGCGAGCCCTGCTCGGGGCCTTGGAGGCCAAGGCCCGCGAGCTGGGGCTTCGTCGACTGTTTTGCCTGAGCTTTGAGGAAATCTTCTTCGAGCGCAACGGCTTTGCCCACCACGATGACACCCTGGTGGATCCGGTTGTCTATGGTGAGCTGGTGCGCTCGCCGGACGAGGGCATTGCAGAGTTTCTTGATTTGGCACGTGTTAAGCCCAACACCCTCGGGAATGCGCGGTTAGTGAAGACGCTCTAGGTCTCAGTGAGTTCTCAGGGGGCTCGCCGGGGCCCACCCCCGAAAATTTGGCCTCCAGTCGTAACCTAGGCCTATGTCTCAACCCCAACGACGACTCCCCCGGTCGGTGTATTGGCGACGCCGGATTGTGGTGCTCGGGGGCGTGTTGGCCGTGATCGCTGTGGTTGTCTTGATTATCGTCAGGCCTGGCTTTGGTGCGAACCAGGCGCGAACGCAAGCAGAGACTGACGCAATGAACCAGGGACCAACCCTTGGCAACTGCCTTCCCAGCCAAATCGAGCTGTTGGCACGGACCGATCAGAATTCCTATGACAGCGGGATGAACCCTCAACTTTGGATGGGCATCCGGAACATTTCCACCGTGGACTGCGTTGTGGACGTGGGCACCGATGTTCAGCGCTACGAAATCAGTTCCGGGGACGACCTGATTTGGAACTCAAGTCACTGCCAAACTGACTCAGTGCCCTTCGAGGTAACACTTTT
>WLEA01000058.1 GCA_009704535.1 Actinomycetota bacterium | reverse complement strand
TTCAACGCCGGTCGTGACCACAGTCAATGTCGAAAGCGGCAAGCGCACCCGCAGACCGTGGGCTTTGCGTAGGGCAAGCCCTGCAGAGGCCACCTCGCGAATGGCGTCCATCGCAGAGACGAGTTCTGGAACAGAGGGGAATGCCTCGTGATCCGGCCAGTCGGTGAGGTGAACGCTCTCACCGCCGGTGATGCCCCTCCATACTTCCTCCGTAACGAGCGGTGCGAGCGGTGCCGCTAAACGGGAGAGCGTCTCGAGCACCGTGTAGAGGGTGTCCAGTGCATCGTGGTCTGAGCCATCCCAGAATCGCTCGCGGGAGCGGCGGACATACCAGTTGGTCAAGATGTCCGTGAAGTCACGAATTGCCTGGGCCGCCATCGGGCTATCCAGCGCCTCGAAGCTCTCCGTGGTTACCTCAATCACGTCTCGAAGTTTCGCGAGGATGTAGCGATCGAGAACATGGGGAGAATCGCTTCGCCACTGTGGCTCATAATCACCGATATAGAGGCTGAGGAAGTAATAGGTGCTCCATAGTGGCAAGAGGAATTGTCGGACACCCTCTCGAATACCCTCTTCCGTGACGACCAGGTTTCCTCCTCGGATCACCGAGCTCGACATCAGGAACCACCGCATGGCATCTGCGCCGTCTCTCTCAAATACTTCAGAGACATCCGGGTAGTTGCGCAGGCTCTTCGACATCTTCGCTCCGTCAGAGCCGAGCACGATGCCGTGGGAAATCACCTGGGAGAACGCCGGCCTATCGAACAGAGCGGTGGCCAGAACGTGCATCGTGTAAAACCAACCGCGGGTCTGCCCAATGTACTCCACGATGAAATCCGCAGGATTGTGAGAATCAAACCAGTCCTGGTGCTCAAACGGGTAGTGCACCTGGGCAAAGGGCATCGACCCGGAGTCGAACCAGACATCAAGCACATCCGGAATCCGGCGCATCATCGACTTGCCACTGGGGTCATCCGGGTTGGGGCGCACTAGTTCATCAATAGCCGGCCGGTGCAGATCGGTGGGGCGAACCCCAAAGTCCCGCTCCAGTTCATCGAGGGAGCCATAGACATCAAGTCGCGGATAGTCAGGGTCATCGCTTTTCCACACCGGAATCGGCGAGCCCCAGTAACGGTTTCTGGAAATCGACCAGTCTCTGGCGTTCTGGAGCCACTTTCCGAACTGGCCGTCCTTAACATTTCCGGGGACCCAGGTGATGCCTTGGTTTAGCTCAACCATGCGGTCGCGGATCTCGGTGACCCGAACAAACCAGCTGGAGACCGCTTTATAAATGAGCGGGGTGCGACAGCGCCAACAGTGCGGATAGGAGTGGTTGTAGGAGCGCTCTGCAAAAAGGCGTCCAGATTCGCGCAGCAACTTGATGAGGGGCTTGTTGGCATCAAAGACTTGTAGCCCGGCAACATCGCTGACCTGGGGAAGGAACTTCCCCGCATCATCAACGGAGATGAGCACTGGAATGCCCGCTGCCTGACACGTCAATTGGTCGTCCTCGCCGTAGGCGGGGGCTTGGTGAACAATTCCGGTGCCCTCACCAGTGGCGACATAGTCGGCCACGAGAACGCGCCACGCCTTACCCATATCCCACGCGTCAACATCGGCGTAGTAGTCAAAGACCCGTTCGTAATCGACGTCCCCAAGCTCAGAGCCCTTGAGGCTGCTGGTGATCGCGGCGGTGGCGCTGGCGACATCCTCATAGCCCAGCTCTTTGACGTAGGCGGCGACGGTGTCACCTGCCAATAGATACCTAGCGCCTGGATTGCCTGAGTTGGCCCCTGCTGGGACTACGACGTAGTCGATGTCTGGGCCAACCGCGAGGGCCGCATTGGTGGGAAGGGTCCAGGGTGTGGTTGTCCACGCGAGCGCCAGGACACCGGTGAGGCCCAATTCTTCGGCTCGAGCTCCGCGCAGGGGGAACGTTACCGTGACCGACTGGTCTTGCCGGGCCTTATAAACGTCATCGTCCATGCGCAGTTCGTGATTGCTCAGTGGCGTCTGGTCTCTCCAGCAGTAGGGCAACACTCGGTAGCCCTCATAGGCAAGGCCCTTGTCGTGGAGTTGCTTGAAGGCCCAGACGACGCTTTCCATGAAGGTGATGTCCAGAGTCTTGTAGTCGTTCTCAAAATCAACCCAGCGCGCTTGACGCGTGACGTATTCTTCCCACTCCTTCGTATACCGAAGAACCGAATCTTTGGCGGCCTGGTTGAAGGCCGCAATCCCCATTGCCTCAATCTGACTTTTATCCGTGATGCCGAGTTGCCGTTCTGCCTCGAGCTCCGCGGGGAGGCCGTGAGTGTCCCATCCAAACCGGCGATGGACCTGCTTGCCGCGCATCGTGTGAAACCTGGGGAAGATGTCCTTGGCGTAACCGGTCAGGAGGTGACCATAGTGCGGCAATCCATTGGCAAAGGGTGGGCCGTCATAGAAGACCCACTCTTTGCAACCCTCGCGGTTATCAATCGACCGCTGGAAGGTGTCATGGGCGGCCCAGTAGGCGAGCACCTCGTGCTCGAGTGCTGGAAACGACGGGCTTGGCTCGACGCCCGAAGCGTCGCGGTGGCGAGGAAAAGCCATAGGTTTCTTCCTGACAATGGTGGTGGGTGGACTTTGTGCGAGGACGCCTACGTGGCGCGGTACCACCCCGCTTGCTCACACACGACGTGTGAGCCACTCATTATCAGGCTGTGACGGGCCTACCCGACTGGCTCTACTGGGAACACAGGGTGTTCTGTTCTTCCAGTGGCTCACCGGTGATCGCCGGTTCAACGCCTTAGAAAAGAGTCTAGGGCAGGACTGGCCTGCCCGCCGAGCTGCCCTAGATGAGCTTGTGGGAACCAAGATAGTGCGGGAGTCCTTTCCGAGACACCCCGGCTTGTGCCCACTCAAGACAGGCCCCGACAATCGCGCCGGTTGTTGACCACACTCGATCCGGCGAGATGCTGGAGCCCGCTACCAACCGGGCGAGCATGATGATTCGCTTTCCTGCTTCTGACAGAACGTCCTCACCGGTGTTCATCGCCTCAGCCTGACTGGCAATGAGGGGAAGTGACACTCCGCCAAAAGCTTCAGCGACCATACCGAGAGACTCCTCCAGTGATGCTCCTGTTCCCAGGGCGCGCTCGAGCTCATCCAGCGCCCGATCAACCCCCACCCACAGGACCGCCGACTTGGTCGGAAAGTAGTTGAAAAAGGTCGCCCGGCTCACCCCCGCGCGAGCGGCAATGTCATCAACGGTGGTGTTCTGGTACCCGTGTTCAAGAAACAATTCGGTGGCGGCTTCTTCGAGCGCTTCCCTGGAAGAACTTCTTGGTCGCCCGCGTTGGTCTGAAGCCACGATTCCCCTATAGTGGAAATGCAGTATTTTTATACTCCGTCTAGATAATAGTCCAATCCAGGAAGGTTCCCGTGGCCACCACGACCCATACCCCCATTACTCCCCAGCAGTCTCGTAAAGTGGCCATTGCCTCGTTTGTGGGAACAGCCCTCGAGTCCTACGACCAGTATGTCTACGCGTGGCTTGCCGCGCTGTTTGCCGCCGCGCTGTTCTTTGAGCCACTCGGTCCTGTCGGTGGAATCCTCGCATCCTTTGCTACCTACGCGGTCACCTTCTTTGTTCGCCCGCTCGGTGCGGTCATCTTCGGTCACATCGGTGACCGAATCGGGCGCAGAGGAACCCTCATCGCGACAATCGTTCTGATGGGTGTCGCGACCGGACTGATCGGAACCCTGCCGACCTACGAGCAAATGGGGTGGTTTGGAGCGATTGCTCTGGTCGTGTTGCGCCTCGCCCAAGGACTCTCACTGGGCGGTGAATGGGGTGGGGCAGTTGCGCTCACAACCGAGCACGCCACTCCCAAGACCCGCCACTTCTATGCATCCCTGGTGCAGCTGGGATCGCCGGTGGGCTCAATCCTCAGCAATGGAATCTGGCTGGTGCTCTTCTTGACGCTCCCCTACGAGGAAATTCTCGCCTGGGCCTGGAGAATCCCTCTATTGAGCGCGTTCCCGCTTCTTCTCATCGCGCTCTACCTTCGTTGGTCCATCGATGAAACACCCGTGTTCAAGGACTTGGTCGCCAACAACCAACTCGTGAAGTCCCCGTTCCTTCAGGTGATGAAGCACGCACCGCTGGCTATGCTCGTTGCGATCGGTGGCGCTCTGCTCGGCCACGGGTCGTACACGCTGATGAATACCTACACCACCAACTACGGTGTGGAAATTCTTGGCTACGCGCCGATGGAATTCACCCTTGCGCTGACCATTGGAAGCCTTCTCCAGCTGGTTACCATTCCGGCATTCGGCTCTCTCGCGAACCGTTACGGCTCAGCTCGAGTGGTGGCATGGGGTGCCCTTGGCACACTGCTGGTCGCCTTTCCGCTCTACTGGATCATCCTCGATGCGACCTTCATTGTGTTGGTCATCATCATGGTGGTTGGTGGCATCCTGCCCACCGCCTCCTGGGCGGCACTCGGTGGAATGATGAGTGACCTGTTCGACGAGAAGGCCCGCTACACAGCCCTGGCCCTCTCGTACAACATCGGTGCATCAATCGCTGCAACACTGCCGTTCTTCCTCACCCTGATGCGCGTAGCCACCGACAACGCGTGGTGGCACCCGGGCATTGTGCTGGCCGGGCTTTCGGCCATCACCCTGGTCGCAGCGCTAGTAGCGCCCAGGATGAGCGTGTCACCGCAGAAATCTCACGACCAGCGCGCTGAGGCCCCGTAAAAGGGATCCCAACCGCCTGGCCTTGAGCCAGGCTCGAAGCCTTCCAGCCAAACGCCAGGCTCCACGGTGGCGTTGTGGACCTCACCAATCACCGCGAATCCCTCCGGCACCCTGACGTCTGGGGGAAACGCAGCGAGAAGGCCGTGGTCTTCACCACCCATGAGGCTAGCCTCGTCCCAGGGGTAATCCGGAGAGAGCTCGATCATCACACCGCTCGATGTGGCCATTCTTGTGGCGTCCATCCAGAGTCCGTCAGAAACATCCATCATCGCTGTGGCACCAGCGTCACTAGCCACCACACCGAGATGAATTGGCGGATGAGGTGCCAGGTGATGGGCAACAGTGCTATCTGATGCACGCAGTGCGGCAATCTCTCGTAGGTCTCCTGTCGCTTCCTGGAGAGCAACGAGCCCTCGATGTGAGAGACCTAATTCGCCGGCAATGGCGAGGACATCGCCTGGCCTCGCCCCCGCTCGCGTGACAGGGCTGCGCCCGCCGAGATCCCCCAGGACTGTCACCGAGAGGGTCACCACTGGCGCCAGAGACAAGTCTCCCCCGCTGACTCCTGCGGCAGGAGCAAGCGCACCAATAGCGTTGCTCACTCCCCGAGCAATTCCCAAGAGCACGCCGATAGGGGTTG
The DNA here is from genome assembly GCA_009704535.1 of Actinomycetota bacterium. Lineage (GTDB taxonomy): Bacteria > Actinomycetota > Actinomycetes > Actinomycetales > Microbacteriaceae > Pontimonas. Next base: position 3,928 of record WLEA01000058.1, on the reverse strand, counting down.
AATCAGGGGCTGCCACCGAAATCTGAAACGCAGTGGGTGTCGCCCCCATTGCCGCAATGTCAGCGGCATTGCTGGCAATGGCTTTCCATCCCACCTGCTCGGGACTTGACCAGTCCCAACGGAAATCAGGCCCCTCAATCATCATGTCCGTGCTGATGACCACCCTGGAATCTGGGGTGTTGAGAATCGCGGAGTCATCGCCCGGACCAAGAACAATCGACGGAGCAGCCGGCAACAGTGGGATGATGCGCGAGAGCGCCTCGCTCTCACCAATCTCACCCAGCGTTTGCTCCTCGCTCATGCCACCACGCTAGCCTGAGAGACATGGAGTTGACGACCAAGATTGCGCTCGGCCTGGCAGGTCTTCTGCTGCTCTCGGGGTGCGCTCCCACGGTCAACCTAGAACCAGCCGAGGCCGCCAATACCCCGGAGTGCGCCAACATGACTGTCCGTCTTCCCGAGACAGTCGCCGGCGAAACCAGACGTAACGTCAACGCTCAAGCAACGGCTGCCTGGGGCGAACCGGTCGGCATCATTGTTCGTTGCGGTGTGCCCATGCCAGAACCCACTCCACTGCCATGCTTCGAGGTGGCAGGAATCGACTGGCTTCGCGATGACCGCGATGCTCCTCGTTTTATCTTCACGACCTACGGCCTGAACCCGGCCACGGAAGTCATTGTTGACTCGGAGTTAACCTCTGGCACCGAAGCGCTCCGGGAACTAGCCGGGGCAATCGGGAGTCAATCAGAACCTGTGCAGCGCTGCATCGATCCGAGCGACGTTCTTTACTAGCCTCTGGGGCCGTCCAAACCGACAAGTTTTCCGGCAATCCCTCCGGCAGCTCTCAGCGCAACACCCTGACCGAAGCCGCTCTGGGGGAACACCACAGGGTGGTCTTTGGCTTCCGTGAGCGCATCGCGCAGAACCGTGAGGGCTGGGTGCTTCGGCGCCCACAAGTAGAGCGAAAGTGCACCCGGAATCGAGTTGACCTCGTTAACGAAGAGCTGACCCTTTGGCTCGTCCCAGAGCAAGTCAACGCGAACGATGCCCTGCAGGCGAGTGACCTCAGCAACGGACGTGGCCAAGCGGGCGGCCTTGTCATGGATAGCCTGGGGCGCCTTCGCGGGAAACTCCCGGGGAGCATGGGTTAGCCCGGCTCCCGAACCACCGGCAAGATACTTCTCCTGATAGGAATACAGCCCAGTCTTGTCACCTTCACTGCGCAGTGGACGCTCGAGGTCCGTAACCTCAAGAGTTGGGTATGTCCGAAAGGAAATGTTGAGGTCAACGAGCTCAGGTCGATAGGGCTCAACGACCGCGCCGGTCTGAAGGTGGGCTGATGCCTTCGCAATCATTCGGGCAGTGCCAATGTCATCAACGATTTCGATACCAATCGAGGACCCACCAAATCGTGGCTTCACAATGTAGGGGCCGGGGAAACTGGGGTCTGCCGACTCCCGCAGCGCCTCCCGTTGGAGGCTGGGGATTCCGGCGGCGTTCATTAGTCCGCCAAAGGCGAGTTTGTCCATTCCCACAGCGCCAGCGAACACCGTCGAACCAGTGGCCGGGATATCCATGAAGCTAAACACCGCAGCAGCACCGCCGCCCTCACCGAGCCCCCCATGGAAACACAGCAAAGCAGCGTCAATGTCGAGGGGTTTTTTCCCTAAACCCTTCTTGGGATAGATGCCAGGTTGACCAGAGAGAACAAGGTCGAGCTCTTTGGAACCAGAAGGAGCGCCCGTGAGGAAGTCTTTCGCTTCAGACCGGGGCGGAATCTGGAACCACGCGCCATTCGGAGCCAGATACAGCGCAACAACCTCATCGCCGCCCTCGAGGAGGACCCGCTCTGCCTGGAGGCCAGTGAGAATAGAAATCTCGTGTTCGGGGCTAGGCCCACCGAATACCACAGCCCAGGTTGAGCCAGCCATAAAGTTCCTTCCGGAGCTAACGCCAGAACAGCGCCTCGTTAGGGGTAATGATCTGGCAGGTCGTTCTCATAGAGAATAACGCCGTTGGCACCCGCAGCGTGGAGGGCCGCGGTGACCGCGTCGGCGCGCGTGGCGAAGAGTTGGGCCGCTCCGGCAGAGCCTGTGACCAAAGCCTTGCGGTTGGTAAGCCCCACCGCCATGAGAGCGCCCTGTGCTGCCACGACCCGTTGGGCCAATTCTGAGTTCCGCTGGAATTGAACGGGTCCAAGCTCGACCATTCCCGGGGTCACCACAACCAGGGGCCCGCCACGCTCTTTGGCAAGGGCTGCCGCGTCGTCGATTGCGCGAGCTGCTCCCACCGGGTTCGAGTTATAGGTGTCATCGATAATCCATACGCCATCTGGCATCTTCTGAACTTCCGCGCGGTGTGCTGCCACAGGCAAATCAGCCAACCGGGCGAGCGCTTCATCCTGTGGAACCTTCAACACAAAGGCGATACCCAACGCCACGGCAACGTTGACGCCGTGTCCAAAGGGTGGCACGGCCATCGGGGTGGACGACGCATCCGGGCCGTAGGTGACAAGACCGCGGTCCGGATCAACAATCACGTCGGCCTTGTTACCCTGACCACTCACCGTGATTACTGTCTTGCCTTCACGCCGACACTTCTCAATCAAGGCGACCAGTTCGGGTTGATCAACGGGTAAGACGACGGTCTTGGCCTTTTCGGTAATCTCTGCTTTTGCCCTGAAAATGGCTTCCTGCGACCCCAGGCGTTCCATGTGAGCTTCACCAATGACGGTGATAGCGGCGATGTCCGGGTTAAAGAGCTCGCAGAGTTCGCGGATGCGTCCTTCCTGATTCATGCCCATTTCGGCAACAAAAACGCTGGTGCCAATTACCAGGTGCTCATTGACGGTCCGGGAGAGACCCATCATGTTGTTGAAGCTGGCAGGCGAGGCCACGGTCTGGTGGGCTTTTCCGACAATGTGGGCCACATATCCTTTGGTCGAAGTTTTTCCATACGAACCCGTGATGGCCACGACCTGGGGGCCCACGCGCTTGAGCTTGCGCCTGGCCTCGACGACAAACTTGCGGGACAGCTTGCGTTCAACCTGCCACAAAACTCCCAGAGCAAGATCGGTGAGGTTCGCTGCGAGGAGAAGCGGAATGAGGACTCCGGCCGGGCCCGCAAGCCACACAGCGAGGCCACCCGTCAGAAACTGCACCGCCAAGATACCCCCGTAGACGCGCTTGGCCCTCGCCGTCCACTGCAGTGCGCTCGTGGTGCCCTTCAGAGGCAAACGCCACGGGGTGGGGAACATCAGGAGTGGCGCCACGGCCGCGAGCCAGGCTAGCGCGGCTAGACCCAGTTGTTCTGGCCCTTGGAATGACACGATGGCCAGCACCACAGCGCCCGCCCACCACAGCAACCCGATCGGGCGACGCTCAAACCACAGGCGCTGATTACGGCCCACTTCGCCGGGAAGATAGTGAACCCTCTGAGCCACCCGAAGCCACTTGAGGTTCATGACCGCTGCAACAGCGAGGGCGACAAGAATGGCCGCCAGCGTGATGATGAAATCCGCTGGGGTCATCGTGGTCCTTTACTGGGTGAGGGCCGCCGTTACTGCGTCTTTTACGGCCTCCTCGAGGTTACCCTCCAGGAGGTGCGAAGCGCCCGGAACCACACGCAGCGTGGCGCGAGGGAAATACTCCAGAGCTTTTTCCGCAGCAGCCAATGGTGCGGGAGCATCGGACTCCCCCCAAACCATGGTCACCGGTGCGACCACACGGGTTGCGTCATCGAGGTAGTCCTCGGCCACGGTCTTGACCAAGATCTCCCGCATCACACCGCGAGCGTTGCGGTAATCCTGGGAGCCGTATTTGCGCCGATAGCGCTCCATGGTGGCCTCAGGAATCAGTTTCTTGGCGTGGAGCACCTTGGCAATGCGAAACGCTAGGGGCGCAGGCTTCGGTGCGTTGACCCTGGTCAG
>WLEA01000057.1 GCA_009704535.1 Actinomycetota bacterium | reverse complement strand
GCGCCATAGGCGATGCCATCCAAGACGAAGCCGCCATTGGCCGAGTACACCATATCTGGCAACCCGGCCAGGGGATCAATCACGTCGACCTGAAAACCCAGATTCCGATAGGTGTCATAGAGGGCGCTCCACTGAGAGAGAGCAAGATTCGTATCTGTCGGGTTCTCCGGATACATCCACGGATTGATTCGGTAGCTCACGGTGAAGTGTTCGGGGCGACACATGAGCACACGGGGTGGAGTCGATGATGCGTCGGTGAGGTCCGCGTCCTCGAGGGTGCTGGGTACTGTCATGTGCCTAGTCTCACACGCAACCTTCGCGCTTTTTCGGAAATCAAGCGCAGGTATTGTGCGTTTTTGCATGCTATTTCGCAATAAAGCGACCTAAAGTTGCCACATGGACGCAATTGACCACAAGATCATTGGCGAACTTCGACACAACGCTCGCGCCAACTACGGCGACATCGGCGGAATCGTCGGGCTCTCGGCCTCGGCGGTCAAGAGGCGAGTGGACAAACTCGTCGCCGATGGCACAATCCGCGGCTTCACAGTGCACGTCGACCCCGCTGTCGACGGGCTTGCTGTTGAGGCGTATGTCGAGCTCTTTTGCAGAGGAACTGTCTCCCCCACCGATCTCCAACGCATCCTGTCCACGGTCCCCGAGGTCATTGACGCAGGAACCGTGAGTGGTGATGCCGACGCCATTGTTCACATGAGGGCTAAGGACATTGGTGCCCTGGAGGATGCGCTTGAGCGCGTCCGGATCGCTCCGAATGTCAACCACACGAAGAGCTCCATCGTGCTCTCGCGTCTGATTCACCGCCCGAGGGACTAAATAGTTAGCTCCAGAAAGCGCGGGTCGGGCGCTCCGAAGCGGTGCGCTGTGATGGACACGGACTGTTCCTTCAGAAATGGCAACATTTCAACGCGCCCGGACTCGGTGACGTCATCACCATAGATCGCCACCTCGGGCGCTCCATCAAAGGCAACGGCGAGAGCGTCCGCCCGACTGCCGAGCAAACGTATGCGGGCAGGCAGATTTGCGCCAGTCCGTGTGACAAAGTCGCGCTCAGCTTCGACCACACAGTCGGCCAGAATGCCCGAACCCGCTGGGGTCTGTCGCATCAGCGCCACGAGGCTCTCGGGAAGCGCCTCCGACGCAGAAACATTGATGGTGGCACCCGCGCGAACACCGGCTGCAAATACCCGCACAATCTCCGCCACCGGAACAAAACGCGAGGCTCGAATGGTCACCGCACTCGGTCGGTAACGCAGCACATTGCGCTCGAGACTAAGTCCCGAGGCATCGTGCGAGAGCCCAAACACGCTCTCCCATACTTGACGGTCATCACAAATACTCCTCGTGAGGAATGCGCGACCATCAGGGTTCATGTCGGCAGCAACGCCGACGAGCCGCTCGTAATAGTCTTCGAGGGCGGGGGATTGCGCGTTTGCCGGGAGCACGCGCCGTTGCCATTGGCCAAGAGCAAAGAGGTAGTTGGGTCCCCCTGCCTTCGCGCCAGGACCAACGCTCGAGCGCTTCCAGCCGCCAAAGGGCTGGCGTTGAACGATGGCGCCGGTGATACCGCGGTTGATGTAGCAGTTGCCAGCCTCAACACGCTCCAGCCAGTAGGAGACCTCATCGGGGTCAAGCGAGTGGATACCCGCGGTTAGCCCATACTCGACGGCGTTCTGCAGACTTACTGCGTCGGCCAACGTGCGCGCGGTCATGATTCCAAGGACAGGACCAAAGTACTCCGTGCGGTGATAAGCACTGCCGGGCCTGACGTGATTGCGGATTCCCGGTGACCACAGGCGTCCTTCCGCATCAAGGGACTGCGGTTCCAGAATCCACTCTTCGCCTTTGCCCAGCTCGCCGAGCCCCTGACTGAGCTTAGGGCCTGGTGCCTCAATGACTGGACCCACAACCGACTCTGGGTTGGCTGGGTAACCAACGCGCAGTGTGCCAGTCGCATCGACGAGTTGTCGGCGAAAACGCTCCGAGGTTGCCACGGAGCCGACCAGTATGACCAGGCTTGCTGCCGAGCACTTCTGTCCCGCGTGGCCAAAGGCGCTTTTCACAATGTCGGCCACAGCCAAATCAAAATCAGCGCTCGGCGTGACAATAATCGCGTTCTTGCCACTGGTCTCAGCAAGCAGGGACAGGCTGGCTCGGAACGAACGGAACCGGCGAGCGGTCTCAAAAGCGCCGGTGAGAATCAACCGATCAACACCGGGGTGAGAAATCAACATGCGACCCACTTGGCCCTCGTCGACATCAACCAGTTGGAGGACACCTCTTGGCACCCCGGCAGCCCACAGAGCCTCGACCAATACAGCGCCACAGCGCCTGACCTGAGGAGCAGGCTTTATGGCAACAGCACTGCCTGCCGCGAGTGCCGCCAGGACAGATCCCGCAGGAATCGCGACCGGGAAGTTCCAAGGCGGGGTCACCAGGGTGAAGCGCGCTGGCTGAAAACGTGCGCCCTGAATCGTCTCAAGTTCCAGCGCTTGGTGGGCGTAGTAACGAGCGAAGTCAATCGCTTCACTAACTTCGGGGTCTCCTTCGGCCAGGGTCTTGCCCGCCTCCTGAGACATTACCGCCAGCAGCTTGTGGCGCCTGGTGGCCAGCTCATCGGCGACGCGAAGAAGAATGGCTGCCCGCTCAGCGGCGGACGTCCGGGCCCACTTGGCACCCGCTGCACGGCCCTTTGCAACGACTTTGTCAATAGCACTGCCCCCAGCGATGGGGCCTGCCGCCTCCGGTATAGAGGCCCGCCTGAGGGTGTCAACACCGAGGGCTTGACCGGGACGCGAGCTGGCTAGCGCGCGAACACCCTCGAGCCACGCTCGATTCTCTGCCAACGAGGGATCGGTGTCTGGCTCGTTGTGGAAGGTGGAGTGGGTCGATGGCGCGGGCTTCAACCGGTTCTGGTTCCGGTTCGAGGCCGGTGGCTTCTGTCCAAGTGCCTGGAGGGAGGCGCGGAAGCGACGTTCTTCTCTGGAGAAGTAGTCATCGCTCTGGTGGAGATCAAATACTGCCGACATGAAGTTCTCGGGACTGGCGTTTTCATCGAGGCGTCGCACCAGATATCCCACGGCAGCGTCAAATTCGCGCGGCTGCACTACTGGTGTGTAGACAATGAGGCGCCCCACCGTTTCGCGCACCGCATCGGCCTGGTCGGGGGCCATGCCAATCAACATTTCGTAATCAACAGCACCCTTCACACCACGGTGTTCGGCCAATCGGTGGGCGAATGCAAGGTCAAAAAGGTTGTGGCCAGCGACACCGATGCGCAATGACGCGGTCCGAGCCGGAGTCAGCGCCCATTCAAGCAGTCGCTTGTAGTTGGTGTCCGTGGCCTGCTTGGAGGGAAGAACGGCCAGCGGCCAACCATGCAGCTCAGCATCGACCTGCTCCATCTGAAGGTTCGCGCCCTTCACGACGCGTACCTTCAACGGAGCACCGCCCGACTTGACCCTGGCCGCCGCAAAGGCGCTGATCTTCTTCAGCGCCTCTAGGGCTTCTGGCAAATAAGCCTGAAGAACGATTCCGCCGGTGTAGGGTTTGAGGCTCTTGTGAGAGAGGATGTTCTGGAAGACATCGATAGTCATATCGAGGTCTTTGAATTCCTCCATGTCAAGATTGATAAAAGTTGGCGGAGTTGTTGCTGCTGCCTGCTGATAAAGCGGCAGAAGTCGCGTGACGACTCGGCTCACCGTCTGGTCATACGCCCACATCGACAACTGACTCGAGACGGCAGACACCTTGACTGACACGTAATCCACATCGCCTCTGGCAATGAGAGCGCTCACACCCGCGAGGCGCCTATCGGCCTCGCGCTCGCCCAGCACCGCTTCACCCAGAAGGTTGATGTTGAGCTGATCGCCCTTCTTCTTGAGGCGCTTGAGCGACCGAGGCAGTTTCTTCTCGCTGGCATCAATGATCAGATGACCGATGAGAACCTTTAGTGCACCGCGGGCGATTGGCACCACAACCCCTGGGAAAATCGGGGCCCAGTAACCGCCGATACGAATCAGGAGAGTAAGGAGGGGAGACAGGAATCCCGGGATGTCCTGGGAGAGATCACGGAAGTTTCTGGCGGCAACGCCGAGATCTTCGGGCCGAGCAACGCGATCCACAAACCCCAGTGCGAATGCTGGACCCTTCGGGTCCTTCAACACCCCCGCGAGGCGCTGCGAACTCGGATGAGGCTTCGGGTGAAGCCGTGCCGCCCGATCTAGCCAGGTTCGAACGAGGGCGACCGCCTCATCTGCGAGAGATTGTGCGAAGGCTTTCCCCGAGGTGCGTGGGGCACGGGAAGAATCGTAACTGGGGCCAGTTGGCATATCGAGAATGCTAAGTGTTGACCGGCTTTTTTGCACGTTAGCTGGGCGGCTCGCGAGCGCACCAGGGCGGCGTGCCCCCTCTACACTGGGGCCATGAACGAGCTTGTTCCTGCGCACTGCGACGTGGTGATTGTCGGCGGTGGCCACAATGGCCTGACCGCTGCCAGCTATCTCGCGCAAGCGGGCTTGAGCGTGGCTGTGCTCGAGCGTCTCGAGGAGTGGGGTGGCGCCGCTGTCTCGGCAGAATCGTTCCCGGGGGTGGATGCCCGCTTGTCCCGCTATTCCTATCTTGTCAGCCTCTTGCCACAAAAAATCATTGATGACCTAGGCCTTCAGATCACTCTGGCCAAGAGGCGCTACTCATCCTTTACCCCGGTGCCGGGGACCTCGGAAGGACTCCTGATTGATAACCACGATGCTGATGCAACCGCAGAATCGTTCGCTGCACTGGGCGCCCTCGAAGACTCCGAAGCATGGAGCGCCTTCTACGCCAGGACTCGGGTACTAGCCGAGGCCCTGTTTCCTGGAGTGACCGACCCCCTCATCACCCGATCCGAGGCCAAAGCGCTTCTTGCAGCCCGTGAGGGTGGGAGCGGTATTTGGAATGACTTTATCGAGCGGCCCGTGGGGGAAGTCATCGAATCGAGCTTCACCAACGATGTGGTGCGTGGCGTGGTGTTGACCGACGGGTTGATTGGGACTTTCGCGCCGAACCACGATGGCAACCTCGATGCCAATAAGTGCTTTCTCTATCACGTGATTGGTGGGGGAACCGGAGACTGGGATGTCCCTGTCGGTGGCATGGGCGCCATCTCCGGGGCCATCCTCCATGCCGCCCGCGCCGCGGGCGCAACACTCATAGGCGGTGCCGAGGTAACGTCGGTGACCGACGACCGCGCCGTGACCTTCCTCCGTGATGGCCAGAAGCACACCATCCAAGCACGGTATGTCCTGGTTAATGCCTCGCCAGAAGAGCTTCAACACCTGCGAGGGGACAAGATCAGTCACCGCGCTGAAGGCGCTCAGGTCAAAGTCAATATGGTGCTCACCCGACTCCCCCGCCTGGCGGATTCGTCGATTACACCGGAGCAGGCCTTTGGCGGAACCTTCCACATCAACGAAACATGGTCACAGCTCGCACGAGCCTACGACGACGCAACGGGGCTTCGAATTCCAAGCCCACTACCCTGCGAGATTTATTGTCACTCACTCACGGACCCGAGCATCCTCAGTCCAGAGCTGGCAGAGCAGGGCGTCCACACGCTGACCGTGTTCGGTCTCCACGTGCCTCACCGGCTCACGCACGCCTATGAACCAGACATTCTCCGAACGACACTTCAGCAGGCAATCATCGATTCACTCAACTCGGTTCTTGCTGAACCCATTGAGGGTCTGTTGCTGCGCGATGCGAACGGTAACCCCTGCATCGAGACGAAGACCACGGGTGACCTCGAGCAGGCGCTGCGGCTTCCCGGTGGAAACATCTTCCACGGCCCTCTGGAGTGGCCATTCGTTGAAGACGATGAGGACTTGGGAACCCCAGCTGCACGCTGGGGTGTTGCCACAGACAACCCAGGGATTCTGCTCTGCGGCTCAGGCGCCACGCGCGGCGGTGCCGTTAGCGGCATTGCTGGTCACAATGCCGCTATGGCGGTGCTCGAAATAGAAAACCCCTAGCTAAAGAAGTCCGGCCCCATACGGCCAAAGCCATCCATACCACCAAACTGACCAATGGTCGAGACAACCAGGACAATCCAGCCGATCAAGACCAGCGTCCCTATGACAATGAGTGTCGCACTCACGGCGACGGCAACCTTCGCGGGAACGTTAGAAACGCCGGCACGGTTTGACCACACCCACGCAAGAATTCCCATGATGAGTGCTGGAACCTGCACGAAAAACGACAAAATGAGAGCGACGAGGCCGAGGGTTTGACCCGGGTACTCGGGCTTGCCACTGAGAGCGGACTCGCTGGTCACTGCCTGGTGGTCTTCGACGACGGGTTTTTGAGATGTAGCCATGATGTTCTCCTAGTGGCGATAGTTGTTGACTAACCGCCCAGCTCCCAGCATAGAGACTAGAGCTGAACGCTGGATTAGTGCCAGGCACCCCCGAGTGTGTGGAAAAACGACAGAATAGTTTTTATGAGAATTGGAATCCTAACGAGTGGTGGAGATGCCCCCGGCCTGAACGCCGTGATTCGAGGTGCCGTCCTCAAGGGAACGCGCGTTCACGGGCATGAATTTGTCGGATTCATCGGTGGCTACAAGGGCCTGTGTGATTCGGAGGCCATACCCCTCGCCCGCAACGAGGTGAAAGGTATTGGCAACACCGGTGGCACGATTTTGGGGACATCGCGAACCAACCCCTTTGAGCACGGCGGAGCGCCGCGCGTGCGCGAGGTTCTCGACGAACATCGCCTCGATTCCCTCATTGCTATTGGCGGCGAGGGAAGTCTCGCCGCTGCCAAAGAACTCTCTGACCTGGGGTTACCCGTGGTCGGTGTTCCCAAAACCGTCGATAACGACTTGAACGGCACGGACTACACCTTCGGTTTTGACACCGCAGTGGGCATTGCCACTGAGGCGATGGACCGTCTGCGAACAACGGGAGACTCCCACTCGAGGTGCATGGTGGCCGAGGTGATGGGGCGCCATGTGGGCTGGATTGCTCTGCATTCCGGTATGGCCGCGGGTGCCCACGCCATCTTGATTCCTGAGCGCAGAACCAGCATGGATGAGCTGCTGCACTGGGTTCGTTCTGCGCATGACCGCGGTCGCGCACCACTGGTTGTCGTTGCTGAGGGTTTTGCCCTCGACACGATGGACGATGCCCACTCTGAGCGGGGACTCGATGCCTTTGGTCGCCCACGCCTTGGCGGAATCGGCGAGAAGCTAGCCCCACTCATTGAAGAAGCGACAGGAATCGAGACCAGGGCTACGACGTTGGGACATATTCAACGCGGTGGAACGCCGAGCGCGTTCGACCGGGTACTTGCCACTCGCTTTGGCATGAATGTCATCGACTTGGTCAATGCCGGCAAGTGGGGTCACATGGTGGCCTTGCGCGGTACAGAAATCCAGACCGTCGCCTTCTCGGCAGCGCTCGGCACGCTGAAGACCGTGCCGCCCGAGCGCTACGAAGCAGCCGCGATGCTCTTTGGCTAAACCGACCCGCTTACCGGAGTGATCACGCAGATTCCTGCTTAGTCGTCGTCCCCAAATACTGCCCACAGCACGGCGGCAACGACTCCGAGTAGCACGATGCCACCACCAACGAGCCAGCGAGTAGGATTTCGATCGTACGACTCTGAAATCCAGGTGGTCGCCTGCTTGGTGAGCTCTTGGGGGCTTAGGCGATGTTCTATCTCGTCAAGGGTCTCTTCCAACTCGCTGCGCGTCTGGTCAACGAAGGTCTGAACGTCTTTCTTTGACATCTACTTCTGCCCTCTAATCACTCGAATGTCGCGGCGGATACTCTCGATGGTCTCGTTGGGCGCAGGGCTTGAGGTCGATGCCATAGCTGCGGCCCCGACCCCGGCGACCACGATCGCAATCAGGAGAACACCGCCCCCAGCAATAAGCGCTGCTGCCCACAGCGGCACCACTAGTGACAGAGCAAACACGCCCGCAAAGATAAACAGCAGCGACGCCAGAGAAATCAGGGTCAGGCTAATGACGAAAAGTCCCAAGCCAATACCGATCGACTTGAGCTTCGAAACCAACTCAGCTTTCAACAGCTCGAGCTCTGCTCTGATCAGCTGAGCAATGAGGTGAGGCACGTCGGTCAGGAGTGAAAGGAAGGGCTTCCTCTCTCTCGCGCGCTCCGGACCATCCGTGGGGGACATCACTACCCCTGGTTCGTCCCGCGCGCTTGACGGATGGTCGCGGAAACCTTCTTGGCCGCTGCGGTTGCTTTCTCGGCCACGTCTGGAGCTTTGTCCTTCACGAATCCTTCCACCGCGGCAACCTGCTCCTGAACCCGAGGGTCGCGCCACACCTTGAGTGCGCTCGCCCTGATTTGTTCATAGCGCTCTCGACCCGCACGAGTCCCCAAAAGGTAGCCCAGTGCCACTCCAAAAACGAAGAGAATCCTGCCCCTCATTACCGCCTCCGACTTGTATTCCAATTTTGGCATGAACCGCCAACCACTTCAGCCTAACGCTGAAAATCGATTATCACCAGATGGTCACTCGATGCTCAGGTGCCAACCACAATTCGTGGTCGGGCGTAACACCAAAAGCCTCATAGTAGACGTCCACGTTACGAGCAATTTGATTGCACCGGAACTCAGGCGGCGAGTGCGGGTCAATCTGCAGCAGTCGCAGTGCCTCCTCTTCGCGGGCAGCGAGCTTCCAAGACTGCGCCCACGACAGGAAGAAGCGCTGCGCTGCTGTGAGGTCATCGATGACCGGTGGCTCACCACCCTCCAACGACATCAGGTAGGCCTTCCAGGCAATTGCCAGACCGCCGAGGTCGCCGATGTTCTCCCCAATGGTCAGCTCACCATTGACGAAGTGCCCCGGAAGATCACGTGGAGCAAGCTCTGCGAACTGGGTGATGAGCGAGGCGGTCCGTGCTTCGAACGCTACTCGATCTTGGTCGGTCCACCAGTTTGTCAGGCGGCCTGCGCCGTCGAACCGGGAGCCCTGGTCATCAAAACCGTGGCCAATCTCGTGCCCAATGACAGCCCCGATTGCGCCGTAGTTCGATGCCGCATCGCGGGCCGGGTCAAAAAAGGGATACTGCAGGATGGCAGCGGGGAAGACAATCTCGTTAAATCCAGGGTTGTAGTAAGCGTTAACAGTCTGTGGAGTCATGAACCACTCATCGCGGTCCAATGGTGACCCGATTTTGCCCAATTCCCGAGCGAACTCAAACTCATTGCCGGCGATGACATTCGCCCACAGGCTCCCAGGGCTCACACTCAAGCTCGAATAGTCCCGCCACACGACGGGGTAGCCGATTTTTGGGCGGAATGTCTCGAGCTTCTCGAGCGCTTTCTTCTTAGTCTCTGGCCCCATCCAGGAAAGCCCGGTAATGCTCTCTCGATAGGCGCGCAATAACATCGCGACGAGCTCATCCATCTGGTGTTTAGCCTCACT
>WLEA01000056.1 GCA_009704535.1 Actinomycetota bacterium | reverse complement strand
GTCAATCGTGACAGAGACCTCTTCGGGTAGTTCCTCAGCTGCTTCCCCGGACTGGGTAATCGGCTTGAAGTCAGCCGGCAACTTGGGGAGTTCGATGGAGTTGATGGCCATGACAATGTCAGTCGACGACGTACGCATGCGCTGCAGAAAGTCGTTCACGTACGACTGCTGGCGACGAATGTCGTCGAGCTGGCGCTCCAAATCGGAGCCCAGGGAACCCACCAGTTCGTCGGCGTCGGCAGCGAGATCGCGTGCGCGCTTGACGGTCGAGGTAATGATGGTTTCGGACAATGAGCGAGCTTTGCCCAAGACTTCTTCCTCGCGTTCCAAGGCTGATTGGAGCACACGGTCTGCTTCTTGGGTGAGTTCTTCAGCCCTCTTAGCCGCATCCTTCACAACCGCATCAGCCTGCTCGTAAGCCTTCCGCTGGTAATCGTCGGCTTCTTCGTGAATGGTCGCACGAGCGCTTTCCGCTTCCTGGATTTGCCGGCGAATACTCGCGTCGGTGCTCACAGCGCTTTCTTGGGCTGCATGGAGAATTTCGGCGGCTTCACGCTTGACCTGCTCAGCCTGGCGGGATGCCTCGGCTGTGATGTCAGAGGCCGTCTTCTCGGCCTGGCTGATTGTGGTTGAGGCGGTGCGTTCTGCGCGGTCTCGAGTCCTGGCGGCTTTCCCCGCTTCCTCAGCAATCTTCTGACGCAGCTGAGAGGCTTCGCTGTCCACCTCAAGACGAAGCTCATCGGTCTCGCGTTTCGCATCGGAGCGAACTTTGCGGGCATCTTTGTCAGCGGCCTCGCGAATCTGAGCAGCTTCGCTCTGAGCCTTGCTAACAGTTGCGGACGCCTCGGCGGCAGCGTCGTCGACGAGCTTCTTCGCCTGTTTCTCGGCAGTACTTAGCGTCTCTTGGAAAGCAACGCCAAACTTAGAAAAGTTAGGCTTGACAGATTCGACCTGGGCACCCGCGATTTCGCGCGTCAGGCGTTGTATCGTGCGCTGGTTCTCCCCGCGCTCTTGTTCCAGGCGCTCGAGGCGCTCCGTGAGCTCGCGAACGTGACGAGTTACATCCTTGCCGTCTAAACCGCCGACTGCACGACGAAAACGTGGAATGCTCACAGTGGTTGCCTTTCCCAAAAATACATATTCCCATTACTATAACCCATGTCTCGGCAACATTTCAGCTTCCTTGGGGAACACCGCTCTCAGGATTCCCCCACCCAGGGAGTGGATTTAGACTGAATCAATGAGAATCCACGTTGCCACCGACCATGCGGGACTCGAGTTCAGTCGCGATTTGGCGGATCACTTGGGCCACGAGGGCCACGACGTCGTCAATCACGGCCCTGTTGAATTCGACCCGGTTGATGACTATCCCAGCTTCTGCATTGCCGCTGCGCGAGCGGTGGTCAGTGACCAGGCCGCCGGTCTTGAAGCATTGGGTGTTGTATTTGGGGGATCGGGCAATGGCGAGCAAATTGCTGCCAACAAGGTCCGTGGCGCCAGGGCTGCTCTGGTGTGGAGTGTGAACACTGCGGTTTTGGCTCGGGAGCACAACAACGCCAATATCGTCGCCATTGGTGCACGCCAGCACAGTATTGATGAGGCCCTGCTATTCATCGACACCTTTATTGGCACGCCCTTTAGCGGTGACGAGCGGCATGTTCGCCGTATCGCTCAGATTGCCGACTACGAACAGACCGGGGCCATCAGCGGATTTAGCATCGGCTCGTAAGCCGCCATGCCTGAAGGCCACACCGTCCACAGGGTTGCCAGGCTTTTTGACGCCCTTTTTGTGGGGCGGACTATTGAGGCGTCATCTCCGCAGGGTCGCTTCAGTCAGGGAGCAGCGAGCATCTCCGGTCGCACCATTGTTGCGGTTGACGCGGTGGGCAAGCAGCTGTTTATGGACCTCGATAACGACCTCATCGTCCGGGTGCATCTGGGAATCTACGGCGCCTGGGATGTGACAACACATCCGGATAACGCCGAGGCCGCGCAGGTCCTCACCTCGCTCGGGGCACCCAGGTCCAGAGCCAGGCGATTTGGCGACTGGGAGGGTGATCAGGATGCGCCTGATGTTTTCCCACCTCCACCCGTTGGGCAGGTGCGACTCAGACTCGTTGCCGATGACGTCGTGGCAGATCTTCGCGGGCCCACCGCGTGCGAGGTGATTACCCGCGAACAAGCAGACGCCGTCCGGCACCGCTTAGGCCCGGATCCACTGGTCATGACCGGCGTGAGAGGCCAGCGGGTGTTCTCGGAGAGATTACTCGCGACTAAACGCCCCATTGGCCTGGTGCTGATGGACCAGTCTGTGGTCGCTGGAATCGGCAACGTCTACCGCGCTGAAATCCTCTTTCGGCACCGGTTAGACCCCTATCGGCCGGCATCTTCCCACTCGCCGGAGGTCGCGGGGGCGCTCTGGAAAGACTGGGGCTCCCTCCTTCGAGATGGCATTGCCACCGGGGTCATGCTCACCCGAGACGGCCTGAGCCCCAGCGAGAGAAAAACAGCTTTGCGCTCTGCCCAGAATCGCCACTGGGTTTATAAGCGCGAGGGCAAGGAGTGCCGTGTGTGTGGAAGTGTTGTCGTCATGGATGTTATGGCTGCGAGGAAGCTCTACTATTGCCCTTCCTGCCAGGCCTCCTAAAACAACACTGAACGAGGAACCATGATTATCACGCACGCGAAAATCTTTGGCGGGTCGTCGCGTTCGCTGATGGATATCACCCTTGAGGGTGATGCGATCTTGGCGGTGGGCCCCGCGGGGTCTCTGGACGCCACGGGCCACGAAGTCATTGATGCTGATTCCCGAATCGTCATGCCGGGGCTGTGGGACGAACACGTGCACTTTGGATTGTGGGCGCAGCGGCGACGCTGGATAGATCTCTCGCCAGCCACTTCCGCTGCGGAAGCCGCCGCGATTATGGGCCAAGCGGTGCGCGAGAGTTCTGACACCAAGGGCGATGCTGTCCTGATTGGTGCGGGCTACCGTGATGGTTTGTGGACTGATCAGAAGTCAACGGCCCTGTTGGATTCTGTGACAGGTGACGTCGCGGTTTTGCTGCTCTCGGTTGATGTGCACTCTTGTTGGGTCAACACGGCAACCCTCAAAGCCTTCGCCGTGAGGGGCCATGATGTCGATGGCTCCCTGAGCGAGCAGGAGTGCTTTGATTTGACCGTCGCCGTCGGGTCAGTGGACGATGCCACGCTGGACGCGTGGACGCTGGAAGCGGCTCATGCCGCAGCCGCCAGAGGCGTGGTCGGCATAGTCGATTTGGATATGGCCTATAACGCGGTCGTGTGGGGCAGACGGGCATCTCGTGTGAAGGGCCGTTACCCACTGCGCGTGGAAGCCGGGGTCTACCCGCAACACCTGGAGCGCGCGATTGCTGATGGGCTGCACACCGGCTTCGAACTAGCACCCGGAATCTCGATGGGTCCTTTTAAGATCATCACCGATGGTTCCCTCAACACCCGCACCGCGCACTGCGTTGAGCCCTACCTCGGTGTCGAGGGGGACGTTCGGGGTGGAATGAACTTTGATGTCGCTGAGATCGAACGGCTTCTGGTGCGGGCGCATCAGTCAGGATTTTCTCTCGCTGTCCACGCGATCGGGGACGAAGCAAATCGCCTCATCCTCGATGTGATGGAAGCCAATGGTCTTGGCGGACGCATCGAACATGCCCAGCTGGTCCGCGACGCCGACTTCGGTCGTTTCGCGAAGCTCGGCGTGATCGCCAGTGTTCAGCCCGAGCATGCGGTGGATGACCGAGATGTCACCGACGTCTACTGGGCCGATCGAGCCGATCGAGCTTTCGCGCTTCGCAGGTTGGTGGACAGCGGTGCTCAGCTAATCCTCGGATCTGACGCACCAGTAGCGCCACTGGACCCTTGGATTTCGATTGCTGCGGCCATCACGAGGACCCGAGATGGCCGGGAGCCCTGGCACCCTGAGCAGGCCCTAACTCTCGATGAGGCGATTCGTTTTTCGACAAGAACAACGGTTGCCGCGGGGCAACCGGCAGATCTCGTGATTGTTGATGCTGACCCTCAGTGGCTGGTCGACGCTTGCGGTCCCAACGCCGCGGCGGCTAGCGACGTCGTGCGCCAGATGCCTGTCTGGATGACAATTTCCCAGGGCGATGTAACGCACGGAGCAACTTCATAACTGGAGGGGATGACGGGGATCGAACCCGCACCATCAGTTTGGAAGACTGAGGCTCTACCATTGAGCTACATCCCCGTGGGGTGCCACCGACAACGATGGTACTGCATGGACTTCGATTCGTCCGCTCAGGGCGATGACACCGGCTAGACTTCGAGAGGCTGTTCGCCAGGGCTTGGCCGGGTACTGCGCCCGGGTGGCGATCAACTCTTATCTTTTCGGGGCGTAGCTCAGTTTGGTAGAGCGCCCGCTTTGGGAGCGGGAAGTCGCAGGTTCGAATCCTGTCGCCCCGACGGAAAGACACACAAGAAAAACTAGTTGGAGAAAATGCCGTGCCCACAACGACAAAAGAAGCGCTTGGCCCCACCCGCGTTCGCTTGACCATCACGGTCACCCCGGAAGAACTGAAGCCCAGCCTCGACCACGCGTACCAGCACATCGCTGAGCAGGTCAACATCCCAGGTTTCCGCAAAGGCAAGGTGCCACCACCCCTGATTGATCAGAGGGTGGGAAAAGGTGAGGTTCTGAACCACGCCGTGGGCGAGGGTCTAGATCGCTTCTTCCAGTTCGCTGTGGCGGAGCAGAAAGTGCGGACGTTAGGCCGGCCGGATGCTGATGTTACCCAGTGGCCGAGTGAGAAAGATTTCTCCGGCGACCTCGTGGTCGTTGTTGAGGTTGACACCCGGCCGGAATTCGCGATTCCGGACCACACGAAGTACACCATTGAGGTTGAACCCATCACCGTGACCAAAGACGAGGTCGAGGCTGAGCTCGATGGCCTTCGCGCTCGCTTTGGAACCCTGGTGGGTGTTGACCGCCCAATCACTACCGGTGACTTCGTTCAGATCGACCTGGTGGCAAAAATCGGCGATAGCACCATCGACACCGCCAACTCCATTAGCTACGAGGTTGGTTCTGGCCAGCTCATCGATGGAATCGATGAAGCGTTGGACACCCTCACAGCGGGGGAAGTAACGACCTTTGAGTCCAAGCTCCTCGGCGGCGACCGCGTGGGAGAGACCGCACTGATTGAGATCACGGTGGTGAGTGTGAAAGAGCGCGAACTGCCAGACGCCAACGACGAGTTCGCTCAGATTTCCAGCCAGTTCGATACCATCGCCGAACTCCGCGAGGACATGAAGACCCAGGTCCAACGCAAGGGCGTGTTCCAACAGGCTCAGCAGGCAAGAAACAAGCTCGTCGAGAAGCTCTTGGAGGATGTCACCATCCCTCTGCCGCAAAGCGTCGTTGATGACGAGGTGCACCGCCACCTTGAACAAGAGGGCAAGCTTGAGGACGACAAGCACCGCGCCGAGGTCATCGAGTCGACCGAAAAATCCTTGAAGACCCAGATTCTTCTGGACGCCCTCGTGGAGAAGTTAGAAGTTCAGGTATCTCAGGATGAACTGAGCCAATATCTGATTCAGTCGGCATCGCAGTATGGAATGGACCCCAGCGAATTCATCCAAAACCTCGATAGCAACAACCAGATTCCCTCAATGGTGGGCGAGGTTGCTAGGTCCAAGTCGCTCTCCGTGGCGCTTGCCGGGGTGAAGGTTGTCGACACCAAGGGTAAGAAGGTGGACTTGAGTAACTTCACTCGCCAAGCCACTGATCCCGTTGAGCAGGCCGTGGCCCAGGCTGTCGCCGATAATCACGACGATCACGACCACGATCACGACCACAAGCACTAACCCGACACTCTGCCGAGGGCGAACACTGCCGGTTCCAGTGGCTGGTGGCCGGTAGGGTCGGTGATAGTCCGCTTCAGGACGTTCGTGAGGAGAACAAGACTGTGTCCATGGCAGAAACGATGATGCAACCCAACGTCTTTGACCGGTTGCTCAAAGACCGCATTATTTGGCTGGGTTCCGAAGTTCGTGACGATAACGCCAACGAAATTGCGGCCAAACTCTTGCTTCTCGCTGCTGAAGATGCTGAGCGCGACATCTACCTCTACATCAACTCACCCGGTGGCTCGATTACGGCGGGCATGGCGATTTACGACACCATGCAGTTTGTCCCGAACGACATCGTGACCGTGGGAATTGGTATGGCCGCCTCAATGGGCCAGTTGCTGTTGACCGCTGGCACCAAGGGCAAGCGCTACATCACTCCGAACGCACGAGTGCTTTTGCACCAACCCCACGGTGGTTTTGGGGGAACCGCAAGCGACATTCAAACTCAGGCTCACCTCATCAATGACATGAAGAAGCGACTGGCGCAGATTACTGCCGAAGCCACGGGCAAAACCGTTGACCAGATTATGTCCGATGGCGATCGCGACCGTTGGTTCACTGCCGACGAGGCTTTGGCCTATGGCTTTGTCGATCACATTCGCTCCTCAGCAACCGACGTTGTCGGTGGCGGTGGAACTGAGCAGAGCAAGAAGAAGTAGACGGGGAATATCCAATGAATACAGTCCCAGAGTACAAAGCAACGATTGCCATGCCCGAGTCGCGCTACATCTTGCCAAGCTTCGAAGAGCGCACCAGCTACGGCTTCAAGCGCCAAGACCCCTACGCCAAGCTGTTTGAAGACCGCATCGTTTTTCTCGGTGTTCAGGTGGATGACGCGTCAGCCGATGATGTAATGGCGCAGTTGTTGGTCTTGGAAAGCCAAGACCCGGACCGCGACATCGTGATGTATATCAACTCTCCCGGTGGCTCATTCACCGCCATGACCGCCATCTACGACACGATGCAATACGTTCGCCCGCAAATCCAGACCGTCGTTCTTGGCCAGGCCGCCTCTGCGGCAGCGGTTATTCTTGCCGGTGGCGAGCCAGGCAAACGCCTTGCTCTTCCGAATGCGCGAATTCTGATCCACCAGCCCATGATGGGCGAAGCGGGCCGTGGCCAGGCTTCCGACATCGAGATCCAGGCTAAGGAAATTGCTCGTCTGCGCGAATGGTTAGAAGAGACGCTCTCGAAGCACTCGAACAAGAGCCCAGAAGAGGTCAATCGCGATATTGACCGCGACAAAATTCTCACCGCTGCGGAAGCCCTAGAGTACGGACTGATTGACCAGGTTCTCTCCTCGAGAAAGTCTGTCAGTGTCGGCCCAGCACTCAAGGGCCCGGAGGCCGTAGTCGCCTAGTTCTGCGCTCTGCGCTTGCGGCGGCCGGAAACGCCAAGGGCAATCAGCAGGACAGTTAGCGCAATGACTCCGGCAACCGTCGGAATCAGCGACACCGATTCATCGGCAACGGCTTGCGGGGCATCCAGGGGGCCAACGACCTCCGGAGCGGTCTGCTCAACCGGGAGGTCCTTGGGTGATTCGCCACACATCGGCGGCTCGCTCAGCCCGGCTGCCGGGACGTGGTCTGACGATGGCTCAAAGAAAAAGGCGTAGCTCTCTTGGAGCGTGTGACCATCGGCTGAGACGAACTGGTAGAGAACGGTGTAGGCGCCAGGCTCCCCAAGCCCAAGGGTTGCGCTCATGGTGCGCTCGTTGATGTTGACGCACCCATCGCCGTAGTAGAGGCCGCTGGTATCCCGAGCAACTATCGCGAAGCCTCGCGTGGCGTCGCCAGTGTCCAAGAAGTTGTCGTTGGTGGTGACTGAGACAGTCACGGGGCTCAGTGTGACAACCGAATCGGCAGCGGGGTCGCGATCCTCCACCGCGTTGTGAGCAAAAGCTGTCGTCGGAGAGCCCAAAAGAAACATTGCCACTAGGGCGGCCACCACCCAGCGATGTGTCGTCGCGTGCCTCACGGTTGGCCTCATGGTCCTTCCATGCTAGCTGGCGCCACACCCGGCCTTTCCTGTGGAATGTCCGGAGCACTGGGGTCCTGACAGGTAAACTCCGAGGGGTCTACGTTGCAGGGAGAAAGGCTTTCTCATGGCGCGCACAGGAGAGTCCGGCGAGCTCCTCAAGTGTTCGTTCTGTGGCAAAAGCCAGAAGCAGGTCCAGCAGCTCATTGCTGGCCCCGGTGTCTACATATGCGACGAGTGTGTTGAGCTCTGTAACGAAATCATTGACGAGCGTCAGTCTGAGCACAGTGGTAGCGCTGTTGCTGACTTTGAGTTGCCAAAGCCCAAAGAAATCTTCGACTTCCTCGAGGAGTACGTCATTGGCCAGGAAGAAGCCAAGCGTTCTCTCTCCGTCGCCGTCTACAACCACTACAAGCGAGTGCGCGCGGCCGCGTCACCGCATGCGGTTGCGGGTGCCGATGACATTGATATCCAAAAGAGCAACATTCTTCTGATTGGTCCGACCGGTTGCGGAAAGACTTATCTGGCACAGACTCTCGCGAAGCGCCTGAACGTGCCCTTCGCGGTTGCTGACGCCACCGCGCTGACTGAGGCCGGTTATGTGGGTGAAGATGTTGAAAACATTTTGCTCAAGCTCATTCAAGCTGCAGACTATGACGTGAAGCGGGCTGAGACAGGCATTATCTACATCGACGAAATCGACAAGATTGCCCGCAAAGCAGAGAACCCCTCCATCACCCGCGACGTGTCGGGTGAGGGTGTTCAGCAGGCTCTTCTGAAGATTCTCGAAGGCACGGTTGCAGCGGTTCCGCCGCAGGGTGGGCGTAAACACCCCCAGCAGGAGTTCATCCAAATCGACACCACCAACGTGTTGTTTATTGTCGCAGGTGCTTTTGCTGGCCTCGAAGACATCATTTCGCAACGCGTGGGTCGCCACGGAATTGGTTTTGGTGCCCCCCTCCACTCAAAGGACGCCACCGAGAACATGTTCAGCCAGGTGCTACCTGAGGATCTTCACAAGTTCGGCTTGATTCCTGAGTTCATCGGCCGTTTGCCGGTAGTCACCACCGTTGCCCCCCTGGACGAGACCGCACTGATTGACATCTTGACAACCCCCAAGAACGCACTGGTCAAGCAGTATCAGCGGATGTTCGTGCTCGATGGCGTGCAACTGGAGTTTGAGCCAGAAGCACTGGAGGAAATTGCCACTTTAGCTGCGGTCCGCCAGACCGGAGCGCGTGGCCTCCGAGCGATCTTGGAGGAGGTCCTGGGGCCTGTGATGTTCGAGATTCCCTCCAGCGATCAGGTTGAGCGAGTCATTATCACGAGGGATGCGGTCTTGAAAAACGCGGCTCCCACGATTGTGTCGAAGGCCGTGCCGAGGCGCGAGAAGTCCGCTTAGCCACGCAAAACTGGACCATCATCCAGTTCGACCACGGGACGTCCCTCTAGCCAGGTGAGGGTCCAGCGAAGCGCCCTTACCTCGTCGGCACTCAGACTGGCTTCGATGTCAGCGATTCGCGCGCGGAGGGCTTGAGGGAGAGACGTGGGCGCCTGGCCCACTGAGAATCGCCCACCGAGTTGCATTACCCCCGCCTAACTCTCGGCATCTACTTCGTACATGACCCAGGAGGTCCG
>WLEA01000055.1 GCA_009704535.1 Actinomycetota bacterium | reverse complement strand
AGGCGGGACGGTCATACTGGGGGCGCCCTGACCGCTCGCCGGTGGCGGGGCGGTCCGAGTAGGTGCGTGCTGGGCGCCCGGAACGCTCACCCTGAGCCGGACGTCCGCCGGATGCGGGACGCGAAGGACGCTCGTCACGCGCTGGACGCTCAGCGGAAACGGGGCGTTCACCGCGCTCGGGTCTGGAGCCCTCGGGGCGAGGGCGCGTTTTTTTGGCATCCTGGAAGGATGTGCGCTTGGTTGGGGGGCGCCACGAAGACGCCTGCTTTTTCTGAGGCATGGGTTTAGCTTTCGTGATGATTGTTTGAGGAGAAGAGGCGTCACATTCACGCCCAACCCAGATCACCACTAGCCAGACCGGGGCTGTTTCGTCTACACATTACGGCCGCGCTCACGATTGTGAGGCGATGGCCCTCGAGGACTGCCTACAGCGACACTAACTCTCGTTCCAAGGTTCAGGCTACCAGGTGATGGAGGTTTAGGGTAGGGGGGTGCCCCGCGCCCTCTACTACATACGACGTTGGGGGCAGCTCTTTGCCGGCCTCTTTCTCTTTGGTTTCGCTGCCGCCATGATGTTGCGCTCTGGTCTGGGGGTCGACCCGTGGACGGTCTTTGCCGAGGGAATCCACATCAGATGGGGCTTTGGCATCGGTTGGGTTATCGTGATCACCGGCGTCATTGTCTTGCTGATCTGGATACCACTGCGTCAGAAGCCAGGGTTTGGCACCATCATGAACGTGCTGCTCTTGGGCCCCGCCATGGAGGTGGGACTGGTGCTCATTGAGACACCGGCGTCAGTGGTGCAACGCGGATTCCTCTTCGCGGCTGGATTGCTCATGATGGGAATCGCCAGTGGGCTCTATATTGGCGCCCGTTTTGGGCCGGGACCGCGCGATGGCCTGATGGTGGGATTCAATGCCCGGTTTGGATGGCCCATGTGGGCCGTTCGGACCGTGGTCGAAGTGACCGTACTCGTCATCGGATGGGTTCTCGGTGGCAGCTTTGGGGTGGGGACCGTGATTTTTGCACTGAGCATCGGCACTCTCGCGCAACGCTCCATCATGGTGTTTCGAGTGCCGGATTACCCCATGAAATCAACGGGCAGATAGACATCCTGGACGCGGTCGTCGAGTGCCGTGTGGTCATTTCTCGTGTAGAGACCACACGCTCGTTCACGGCAATCGACATTCTCGTCACCAAAACCCGGGACTTCGATGTAAGCAGTGAAGGCTCCGTGCCCGCGGTCATCAAAGCTTCGGGCGCCAAATAAGCGCCACGCCCACTGGTCATTAATCCAATTAGAGGGGGCGTATTCGATCGCTCCCACTTCGCCAAGCTCACCGGGTGTTGTGGCGGGAACACCCCCCAAACACGGACCGGGCTTCTCATTGAGTGCGTGAGGAATGGCGCAAATGGCGACGTATATTCCAAAGTTCGCGTTATACCCAGTGCCCGTGACGACGATCCGGTCTCCGGCAATCAGGCGATCTAGTTCGCGATCATCGGAATTCTCAAGCGTTGCACTGAGCACCCTGGTTCGACCATCATCACCGGTTGCCTCAACCGAGGTCGGATACCCCTGAACGCCAAGCTCTTGGCCGGAGAAGCCCTGTGGACTTGCCATCACGATGGGCGCGACCAACCAGGCCGCGAAACCACCGGTCACGAGGACAATTCCCGCTAGGACCCAGAGGACGCGGCGCACTACGGGACGTTTTTGTGAAGCCACCTCCTCAGTCTAGGAGAGCTCCTTCGGGACTACCCTCAGACTGTGAGGCTCTGGTCGATTGTCGCTGTCGCTCTTGGTGGCGCACTTGGTACGCTGGGTCGCATCGGCGCTGACCTTGCCATGGTGGGGATCCCCGGTGGTCACGAGCTGGCAACACTCACCGTCAATCTTCTCGGTTCCCTGGGGCTCGGCCTCGTCATCGGCCACGGTCTCCCGGGAATCGCCAGTGCTATTCGTGAGGGGATAACGATCGGTGTGCTCGGCTCCTACACAACCATGTCGGGTGTCGTCGTCGTTGCCCTGGGGTTGCCGTCCCTTGGCCTTGCCTACGTGCTAGCCACCGTCATTCTGGGACTCACCTCGGCGTGGCTTGGCTATGTCTGGGGACGAAAGCTCTCTCCACCCGGGAGGGTCTCATGAGCCCAGAGTTGCTACTGCTCAGCGTCGCGCTGGGTTCTCTCGGCGCGCTAGTGCGCTTTGGCATTCAGTGCTGGGCAGCAGGCGCCGGTAGCGCGCGCCTAGGAATCCTGGCGGTCAATGTTCTGGGCTCGGGCCTCGCCGGCGTTGCCTTCGCCCTCCCCGAATCGTTCACCACAGCGGCAATTCTTGCCGGCTTCTGTGGTGGCCTCACCACCCTCTCCACCATGGTTGTGCACCTTCTTCCCTTGCCGGGTGCGCCTCCGGTTCGCTCACGCCTGGGTCTGGGCCTTGCTCATGTGCTCGGTAGCGTGGGCGCAGGCCTTGCAACCTACAGTGCGGTGGCCTGGTGGCTTGTGAATTAGCCAGAGTGCGCGAAGGCCTGCGTGATACACTCGCGACGATTTATAACTCGTCCTACTAGCGAATTTCTTCACCTGGTTGATGTCAACAAAGGAGTGACCGAATGGGTCGCGGCCGTCAGAAAGCAAAGCACACGAAGGTTGCCAGGGAGCTCAAATACTTCAGCCCCGACACTGACCTCAGCCAGCTGCAAAAAGAGTTGGCTGGCGCGCCCGAGCACGAGTCACCCGACTATGACAAGTGGGCTGACTTGGATGAAGAATCTGACGACAAGTAGGTCCCCACGAGCCTGACGGCTCCCCCGGACACACCCTTCGCCTCGGTGATTGCTCCCTCCAGAGTCGTGCCATCAGTTGCCGTAATCTCGCCCACCCGCCACGCTGTGTGCCCGTGCTGAGTCAGCGTCGAGGCCACCGCGTCTGCCTCGGCAGACGCGACGACAACACAGAATCCGATTCCCATGTTCCAGGTGTCCTCGACATCGGTGGTGGAGAAGCCCCCGGCCTCTGCAAGAACCCGGAACACTGGAGCTGGGGCCCAGGTGGAGCGCTCCACATCGAGGGCAAGGCCCTCGGGCAAAACCCGAGAGAGATTCTGGGAAATGCCCCCGCCGGTCACATGGCTCATGCTGTGAATCGCGCCCGGGTGGGCGACGAGCGTCGCCACGAGCGCACGGGTGTAGAGCATCGTGGGCTCCAGAAGTTCCAGGCCCAACTCGCGCGAGAAATCATCGCGATGGCCGGAGTACACCCACCCAGCGTCCGCAACAATCTTTCGCACCAGCGAAAACCCGTTGCTGTGCAGGCCACTCGAGGCCAGAGCCAACACCACGTCACCCGGCTCGACTCGATGTGCACCTAAAAGATCTGAGGCTTCGACCACGCCAGTGGCCGCTCCGGCCACGTCGTAGTCATCAGGGCCCAGGAGTCCTGGGTGCTCGGCAGTCTCGCCGCCCACCAAAGAAACCCCGGAGTCCGAACATGCCTTCGCAATTCCCTCAACAATCGATGCAATTCTCTCCGGAACCACCTGCCCACAGGCGATGTAATCGGTCATGAACAGTGGCGTCGCACCCACCACCACGATGTCATCAACCACCATTCCCACAAGGTCGTATCCGATGGTGTCGTGCTTATCGAGCGCCTGCGCAATGGCCACCTTCGTTCCGACGCCATCAGTCGACGTTGCAAGAATCGGCTTCTGAAAGGACGTCATAAACGAGGCGTCGTAGAGGCCTGCAAAACCTCCGATGCCACCCAAAACCCTCGACGAATGGCTAGCCTGCACGGCCTTTTTCATGAGATCGACAGCTCGGTCACCGGCGCCCGTGTCAACACCGCTGCGGGTATAGGGCGAGGTTTCCGGCACGCTCGAAGTCTAGTCGGGGCCCAGCTTCTGACATGGGGATAACTTCGGCGGCAGAGATAGCGCTCTCTTTAGCCTCGAGGGATGATTCAACGACACAGCAGTGCCCCTCGCGAGTTTTCCCCCCTGACCACCTGGATTGGAATCGTGATCCTGGGTTCAGCACTGACGACCACGGTCGTCCCTCCGGCCCTAGCCAACGCGACCGCTATCAGGACCTCGAGCATCAGCTGGCCCACAACCCAGATGGCGAACGGCATCATCGGCGGTGGTGCACCCCGCAACTACCTCACAGGAGTAGAAGGCTGGGGTGTGGCGCCGTTTGGCTCACTCGGAGCTAGTGGCATGGAGTGGGCCTCGGAGTGGGACGAGGCCCACCGAGAGCCCTTCTATGGAACGCTGCAGCAATCAAGCATCACTCCAGGCGGGCTCTCCACGTGGACCACGGCCGGGCTCATCCAATCCCAGCCCGAATACAGTTTCATGTCGACGATTGCCCACCGAGCAGAACACAACCAAATGGCCTGGACGATCGACCTCCTCGCTCTTGACGAAGACGCCATGGCCCCTCATCGGTTCTACTGGATCGCGAACCTGGCACCTGGCTACCAGGCCATCTATTCCTCGCCCGCCCCGGGGCAACTCATCATCAGTGACGCCAGCAACACCCACCCCAGTCTGGTCTTTCGCGCAACAACAACAGCCGGGACTCTGCAGTGGGCGGGAAGTGGAATCTATTCCAAACCCCTGGCCCAGGGTGAACAAGCCCCCACGCTCTATGTCTATGGCACCAATGCCGAAGAGCTGCGCGTCTCAATCACGCTTGGCATCATCGATCACGACCCCTGCTCATCCGACACCGCTCTCGCCTTCGCCGCACTCAACGCCAGTGCGCCGGCAACATTGTGGCCCAGCATCACCGAGTGTCTCGGTGATGCTCTCTGGGAGCTAGAAGCACGGGCTTCCAGCGTGCTCGGCATCCCCCTCGATCCAGCGACACCTGCCCTTGCTCCAGGACAGGAACGAAGCCTCACCATCTCGGGACTACCGGAGGGTGTCAGTTGGGAACACCTTCCCCCCGATGCCAACGGCATGGCCGTGCGCATCAGCGCCACAGAGGCTGTTGTCCCTGGTGACTACCCACTGACCTTTGAGGCGTTCACGACAACAACAACGGCAGGGGTCCTCACGCGTTCGCAACCCTTGCGCTCCAGTGGATCACTACGCATTAACCCGGCCCCCGTCGTCAGTGAAGAACCAGAGCCGGAGCCAGAACCAGAACCGGAACCGGAACCCGAGCCAGAGCCAGAACCTGTGGTTGATCCCGAACCGGAACCCGAGCCTGTCGTTGATCCCACACCGGAACCAGAACCAGAACCAGAACCTGTGGTTGATCCCACACCGACACCAGAACCAGGATCAGAACCCGAAGCAGGGCCTGAATCAGGTCCTGAAACTGGGCCAGAACCTGGACCCGAAATAGAGCCCGAACCAGTGCCCGAACCAGTGCCGGCTCCTGATGTCGAGGACGAGCCCGCACTGCCAGCGATTGCACCCGGGGAACCAGTGGTTCCCGAGCCAACACAGCCGAGCCCGGAACAGGTAACCCGCGCGCTATCAGAGGAGGCACCTTCGGGCGCACCGGTACTTCCTGAGTCCCCTGTCGTCGTGGAGGTAAGGGATGTGGAACCCGCCGGACTTCCGGAGCAAGCCTTTGTGCCGAGCGAGCCCGTTGAGGTTCCACTGGCTCCACGTGAACCGCGGACGCTCTTGACGCCGGTGGCTCTGGGGCCACCAGAACCCCGTTTTGCTGGGACCTGGCTGGGTCTGAGCTTGATGATGAGCCTCGCCGCGGGCGGCTTCATCGCGGCGCTGCGGCGACGTCGCAAGGAGAGGGAGGAATAACTGGGGATGCCTGGGCGGTGTGACAGACTTGGGGCGTTAGGTCGGTTTTGCGAATAGGAGATAGGCCTCCTCAATGTGTGGCATTGTCGGCATCGTCTCCTCCACACCGGTCAACCAGCAGGTCTACGACGCTCTTGCTCTGCTTCAACACAGAGGTCAAGATTCCACGGGAATCGCGACTCTCGAGGATCAGACCCTCCACCTTCACAAAACCAACGGCCAGGTTCGCGAGGGTTACCGGACCCGCGACATGAGAGGCCTGCTTGGCACTGTTGGCCTTGGGCACGTTCGCTATGCCACCAGGGGTAACGCAAAGAAGGAACAAGAGGCTCAACCCTTCTATGTCAACGCCCCGTATGGCATTGTCCTGGTCCATAACGGCAACCTCACCAACACTCGGGAGCTGACCGCCGAGCTTCAGACCAAAGATCGGCGACACCTCAACACCACCTCCGATACCGAACTCCTGGTCAATGTCCTGGCCTCGGAGCTTCAGTCCGCGGGCGCCGGGAACACCTTCTCCACCGACGACGTTTTTGACGCAATCGCCGCAGTTCACCGCAGAGTTGAAGGCTCCTACGCTGCAATCGCGCTGATTGCGGGCCAGGGTTTACTGGCATTTCGGGATCCTTTTGGCATCCGACCCCTCATTCTTGGCAAGCGCCAAGCAGGTCTGGTGGGCGACGAGTGGATTGTCGCGAGCGAATCACTGGTTCTCGAAGCAAGCGGCTATGACATCGTCAGGGACGTTGCCCCGGGTGAAGCGATATTTATTGGCAGGGACGGCTCGCTCGTGTCCAGGCAGTGTGCGACTACCACGCGCCTTGCTCCGTGTTCTTTCGAATATGTCTACCTGGCTAGGCCGGACTCCGTGATGAACGGCATTTCGGTCTATGAGGCTCGCTTGCGCCTTGGTGAAAAACTCGCAGACACCATTGCCAAGCACGCGCCGATTGAGTCCATCGACGTCGTGATGCCCATTCCCGACTCTGCCAGGCCGGCAGCGATGCAGGTCGCCAGAAAGCTCGGCATTGAATACCGCGAGGGCTTTTATAAGAACAAATACATCGGGCGAACCTTCATCATGCCGGGCCAAGCCCAGCGCACCAAGAGTGTCCGCCAGAAACTCAACGCCATGTCGAGTGAATTTGCCGGCAAGAACGTTTTGATTGTCGACGATTCCATCGTGCGCGGCACCACCTCCAGAGAAATCGTCGATATGGCTCGCGACGCTGGCGCGAAGTCAGTGACGTTCACCTCCGCAGCCCCTCCGGTGCGCTTTCCCCACGTCTATGGCATCAATATGCCAAGCAAGCGTGAACTGGTCGCCGCTGGAAAGACCATCCCTGAAATCGCTCGTGAAATCGGTGCAGACCACCTGATTTATCAAGAGGTCGAGGACATGCGAGACGCCATCATCCAGGGATCCGCCGTGACCGAGTTAGACATGAGCTGCTTCACCGGCGACTACGTGACCGGAACGGTCTCTGAGGAATACCTGGCCTGGGTGGAAAACAACCAGTCCAGCTAATCGCTCTGGCGCTCCATCCGAACAACGGTCATCCGCTTCTTCGAGCGCAGGTCGACGGCCAACCATACAATCACTCCGAGCGCAATCGATCCGCTCACACCAAATAGAGCGAAGTACGCAAAGAGCGCCACGAATCCGATTGACGGGTCAGAAGGATAGAGGCCGGTCACAATTGCGGTGATGAAGAATCCCAGCAGGCCAAAAACGAGAACGAAAGCCTGCAACTTCGGTGAGCGACGAATTTGCACGTCGTGCTTGTCTGGAGTCGAACCCTGCGCCATGTCTTTAGGGTATCGAGACGCAGGGCAGAAATTCTGAGAGATTCGAGCGCTCGCCAGAGGCGTGAACCACGCCCCGCGCGAGCGCATCTGCAAAGCTCACGCGTCCGGTTGCCAGCTGTAGCCAAACCTCAGGTGGCATTTCCACCACCGCGGGAGGGGTTCCCCTGGTGTGCCGGGGGCCCTCAATAACCTGCACGGCACCGTAGGGTGGCACTCGCACCTCAACACTCGACCCCGGGGCCAAGCCAGCGAGGACTTGCAGGCAATACCGCACCGCACAGGCCAAATCAGCGGTCTCCGCTGCACCGCTGGCCCACCGGGTCAGCGCCGTGAGTCCCTCGGACTCTGGAATCTTTGGCTTCCCCACCGCCCTCACGCTAGCAAGCTCTCGCCGGTAGGGTAAGCCCGTGAAGATTTTGATCCTGGGATCCGGTGCCCGTGAGCACACCATTATCCAGGCGCTTCGCCGCGATTCAGAGAAACACGACATTCTGGCTGCACCGGGGAATGCTGGAATCTCCGCCGATGCCGACATCGTGGCGCTCAATCCAACCAACCCCCGCGTCGTCACAGACTTTGCACTCTCTAGTGACATTGACCTGGTAATCATCGGCCCGGAGGCGCCCTTAGTCGCGGGTGTAGCCAACCGGCTCCGTAGTGCAGGTATTCCGGTGTTTGGCCCCGAGCGCGAGGCAGCAGCACTGGAGGGCTCAAAAGCTTTTGCGAAGGACGTCATGGCCAGTGCCGGGGTTCCCACCGGTCAAGCGTGGAGCGTCGAGACCAGCGAAGAACTCATCACAGCTCTCGACCAGTCTGAGGGTCCCTACGTTGTCAAGGCCGATGGTCTCGCCTCTGGCAAAGGCGTCCTGGTGACGGATGACCGCCAGGCAGCCATCGAGCACGCCGAGTTCTATCTCCAACACGGCCCGGTCTTGGTGGAAGAATTCTTGTCTGGCCCCGAGGTGTCGCTGTTCTTCCTGAGCGATGGCACCAGGGTTATGCCGCTCACCCCGGCCCAAGACTACAAACGTGCTTATGACAACAACGAAGGCCCCAACACCGGTGGAATGGGCGCCTACTCACCACTACCGTGGTTGCCGAAGAACTTTGTCGCCGATATTCAACGCGATGTCGCCGAGCCCACCATTACCGAGTTGGCATCTCGGGGAATGCCATTCGTGGGGTTGCTCTACTGCGGTCTGATTCTCACGAGTGAGGGTGTCAAGGTCATCGAGTTCAATGCTCGTTTTGGGGACCCGGAGACCCAAGTGGTACTTGCCAGGCTCTCCTCACCGCTTGCACCTCTGCTTCTGGCTGCAGCGCAGGGTGACCTGGCTCAGGTGGCCCCACCGAAGTTCTCGAGGAATGTCGCCGTCACGGTGGTGCTCGCCAGCGAGGGCTACCCCGACAATCCTCACACTGGTCGAGATATCCATGGTCTCGGTGCGCTTGCCTCACACAAGCACGTTCGGGTCGCCCACGCGGGTACTGGTTTCGATGGACTACAGCTGCTCGCGACCGGTGGCCGTGTGTTGAGCGTCGTAGCGACGGGAAAAGACTTCGACCAAGCTCGCGAGCGCGCCTACGCGGCTCTGGAGAAGATCACTCTTGAGGGTTCCTTCTACCGACGGGATATCGCGCAGGGCGTTTCGGCATGACGACCCTCGCCGACTGGACGCCGCTCTATTCCGGCAAGGTTCGCGAACTCTATTTTCCAGTCTCGGCATCCAGTAGTAGCGACGCCGATCGCTTGCTGATGGTGGCGAGCGACCGCATCAGCGCCTTCGACCACATCCTCGAACCAGAAATCCCCGGCAAGGGCGAAATACTCACCGCTCTGAGCTCCTGGTGGTTCTCCCAACTCTCCGACGCGCCAAACCACCTCACAGGCGAAGCTCCCCCGGCTGAACTGACATCGCGTTCTATGGTCGT
>WLEA01000054.1 GCA_009704535.1 Actinomycetota bacterium | reverse complement strand
GTCCTCGACGCCCTTGGAGATGGCGGTGGGGACCTCGCGGGCCTTACCGTAGCCAACGCCGACCATGCCGTTACCGTCACCAACGACGACAAGCGCGGTGAAGCTAAAGCGACGACCACCCTTGACGACCTTGGACACACGGTTGATGGTGACAACACGCTCCAAGAACTGGCTCTTCTCGGTGTCGCGGGCACCTCGCTCACGCGCGTTGGGGTTACGCTCACGACTTCCGCGGCGGGCCTCACGAGGCTCCGACGAGGTGTCTTCTTCAGCTACGACAGGAGCAACCGGAGTTTCTTCCGCCACTGCTTCGTCCTTAACTTCTTCGCTCACAGTTCCAATCCACTCTCTCGTGCGCCTTCAGCAATTGCTGCGACTCGGCCGGCGTAGCGGTTACCTCCGCGGTCAAAGACGACCGAGGCAACGCCGGCCTTCTTTGCACGCTCAGCAATGACTTCACCAATGCGCTTGGCCTTGGCAGTCTTGTCTCCAGCGAAGGAGCGGAAATCCGCTTCCATGGTCGAGGCAGAAGCCACGGTGTGGCCCTTCTGGTCGTCGACTACCTGGACGAATACGTGGCGAGCAGAGCGAGTCACGACTAAACGTGGCTTCTCTGCAGTGCCCACAACCTTCTTGCGCAAGCGCGTGTGACGGCGATCTCTCGCGGCCGAACGGCTCTTTCCTCTCGAGAAAGCCATGATTACTTACCAGCCTTTCCAGCCTTGCGGCGAACGTTCTCGCCGGCGTAGCGAACACCCTTGCCTTTGTAAGGCTCTGGCTTGCGCAGTTTACGAATATTCGCGGCGACCTCACCAACAGCTTGCTTGTCGATACCGCTGACCACCAGCTTGGTGTTTCCCTCCACGGTAAAGGTGATGCCTGCGGGAGGCTGCACCGTGATGGGGTGAGAGTAACCGAGTTGGAACTCGACGCCCTGGCCCTGCGAGGCAATACGGTAACCCGTTCCGACGATTTCGAGCTCTTTCTGGTAACCCTGGGTCACACCAATAATCAGGTTGTTGATCAGGGTCCTGCTCAAACCGTGCAAGGAGCGAGAGGAACGCTCGTCATCGGGACGCGTGACGATGACCTGGTTCTCAACCTTGCGAGCCTCAATGGGCTCCTTCACGGTGAGAGCAAGTTCGCCCTTGGGGCCTTTGACGGCGACGTGCTGTCCATCGATCGTGATATCCACGCCCGAGGGAATCTCAATAGGTAAGCGGCCAATACGTGACATCAGCGATCACCACACGTAGGCGAGGACTTCCCCACCCACGCCTTTCTTGTTGGCTTCCTTGTCGGTCAACAGACCAGACGAGGTCGACAAGATTGCGATGCCCAAACCGCCGTGGACCTTGGGAATTTCGGTCGACTTTGCATACACGCGAAGACCGGGCTTAGAAACACGCTTAATACCCACAATGGAGCGTTCGCGGTTCTGTCCGTACTTCAGCTCAAGGGTCAAAGCCTTGCCGACCCTGGCATCTTCGGTCTTCCACGAAGCGATGTAACCCTCACGCTTGAGAATGTCAGCGAGGTGGGTCTTCAACTTCGAACTCGGCATCGACACCGAGTCGTGGTGCGCCGAGTTGGCGTTGCGCAGCCTGGTCAGCATGTCTGCGACCGGATCTGTCATGGTCATGGTGCTTCTCTTTTCTCTGGCTGGTTTCGACTCCGGGGACACCCGGGCCGACCTTGTCAGTTAGGGGCCTTTAGGCCTCGGTAGTGTTCCGCTGAGCGAAGGGGAATCCCAAAGCCAGCAAAAGGGCGCGGCCTTCATCGTCCGTCTTCGCGGTCGTCACAATGGTGATGTCGAATCCACGAACGCGGTCGATGTTGTCCTGGTTGATTTCGTGGAACACCGACTGCTCGGTGATACCAAAGGTGTAGTTTCCGTTGCCATCGAACTGACGGTCGCTGAGCCCACGGAAGTCACGGATGCGAGGAAGAGCGAGGTTGACCAGACGGTCAACGAACTCCCATGCCCGGTTTCCACGAAGCGTCACGTGAGCACCGATCGGCATACCCTCGCGCAACTTGAACTGAGCGATGGACTTGCGCGCCAGGGTCACGACGGGCTTCTGGCCGGTGATCTGGGTGAGGTCGCGCAGGGCGCCCTCAATCACCTTGGAATCACGGGCTGCTTCGCCAACACCGGTGTTCACGACGACCTTCACGAGGCCTGGGACCTGGTGAGGGTTGGTGTAACTGAAGGCTTCGGTCAGAGCAGGAACGATGTCCTTGCGGTAAATAGCTTTGAGGCGGGGCACCACAGGTGCCTTTGCCTCGGCGGTTGACGCGGCCATTAGAGCTCTTCTCCTGACTTCTTCGCAACGCGGACGCGAACCTGCTTGGTGGCGCCGTTCTTGGTCACGGTCTTGGTCTGGTATCCCACGCGAGTGGGCTTCTTGGACTTGGGGTCCACGAGTGCCACATTCGAGATGTGAATAGGGGCTTCGTGAGTCTCAATGCCGCCGGTCTTAGAACCACGGTTGCTCTGGCCTACTCGGATGTGCTTCTTGACGTAGTTGACGCCCTCGACGAGGACGCGATTTTGCTCAGCGAGCACCTCAATGACGCGACCCTGCTTGCCGCGGTCTCCACCACGGGCTTCACTTGCGCCAGAGATGACCTGAACCAGGTCACCTTTTTTGATCTTTGCCATTGTTAGATAACCTCCGGGGCCAACGAAATGATCTTCATGAAGCGCTTGTCGCGGAGTTCGCGGCCAACGGGTCCGAAAATGCGGGTTCCGCGCGGGTCGCCCTCTTTGTTCTTGATGATGACTGCGGCATTTTCGTCAAACTTGATGTAGGAACCGTCTCCACGGCGGGTTTCCTTGACGGTGCGAACGATGACGGCCTTGACGACCTCACCCTTCTTAACGTTGCCACCAGGAATTGCGTCCTTGACCGTGGCGACGATGATGTCACCGAGGCCTGCATAGCGACGTCCTGATCCACCGAGAACACGAATCGCCAGTAGT
Source organism: Actinomycetota bacterium (assembly GCA_009704535.1). Classification (GTDB taxonomy): domain Bacteria; phylum Actinomycetota; class Actinomycetes; order Actinomycetales; family Microbacteriaceae; genus Pontimonas. The sequence continues at coordinate 6,721 of WLEA01000054.1, read as the reverse complement.
TCCTTGGCGCCGGTGTTGTCGGCCACTTTCAAACGAGACTCTTGCTGAATCATGGGTTACTTCGCCTTCTCAACGATTTCGACTAGACGCCAACGCTTGGTTGCGGAGAGCGGGCGGGTCTCGGTGATGACCACCAAGTCGCCAATCCCTGCGGTGTTCAGCTCGTCGTGTGCCTTGATCTTGGATGACCGGCGCACAACCTTGCCATAGAGGGGGTGCTTCACGCGGTCTTCAACCTCGACGACGATGGTCTTGTCCATCTTGTCGCTGGTCACATAACCGCGGCGAACCTTGCGGTAACCACGGGCGTCCTTGTCGCGGACGTCGCGCGCTGCGGACTCGTGGCCCTGCTTCACATCGGTGGCCATTATGCACTCTCCTCAGTAGCTTCAGGCTCGGAGCTTTCGCTCTTCTTTGCAGACTTCTTGACTGGCTTCTCAATGGGAGCCGGTGCGGCGCGGATACCGAGCTCGCGTTCGCGAATCACGGTGTACAGACGGGCAATGTCGCGCTTCACAGCGCGGACGCGTCCGTGGTTATCCAGCTGGCCGGTGGCCGACTGGAACCGCAGGTTGAACAGCTCCTCCTTAGAGCGGCGAAGCTCGTCCAAGAGACGCTCATCCTCGAACGTGTCGAGATCAGCAGGTGTAAGTTCTTTCGTTCCCACAGCCATTACATGCCCTCCTCGCGCTTGATGATGCGTGCCTTCAATGGAAGCTTGTGAATCGCACGAGTCATAGCTTCGCGGGCGAGTTCTTCACTCACACCGGCGACCTCAAAGAGGACGCGTCCTGGCTTGACGTTGGCAATCCACCACTCCGGCGAACCTTTACCACTACCCATGCGGGTTTCCGCGGGCTTCTTGGTCAACGGGCGGTCGGGGTAGATGTTGATCCACACTTTTCCACCGCGCTTGATGTGACGAGTCATCGCGATACGCGCTGCCTCAATCTGACGGTTGGTGACGTAAGCGCTGGTGGTGGCTTGGATACCAAACTCACCAAAAGCAACCGTGGTACCACCGGTGGCGTGGCCGCCACGCTTGGGGTGGTGCTGCTTACGGAACTTGACTTTGCGAGGAATCAACATTCTTACTCAGCTCCCCCTGCAGCAACGGGCGCTGCCTCAGCAGCCGCAACAGCAGCCGGTCCACGGCGAGCACCAGCAGCAGGGCGGTCAGGCCGCTGTGAGCGGGCATTTGCCTGCTCACGGGCGAGTTCCTTGTTGGTGATGTCACCCTTGTAAATCCATACCTTGACGCCAATGCGACCAAAAGTCGTGCGGGCCTCGTAGAAGCCGTAGTCGATGTTCGCGCGCAGAGTGTGCAGTGGGACCCGACCCTCGCGGTAGAACTCGGAACGGCTCATTTCAGCGCCACCAAGACGGCCAGACACCTGGATACGAATACCCTTGGCGCCAGCGCGCTGTGCACCCTGAAGACCCTTGCGCATCGCGCGGCGGAATGCCACACGAGCGCTCAGCTGCTCAGCAATTCCCTGAGCAACCAGTTGGGCTTCGTTCTCGGGGTTCTTCACCTCGAGGATGTTGAGCTGAATCTGCTTCTTGGTCATGTCTTCGAGGTCAGCGCGAATACGCTCAGCCTCGGCACCACGACGGCCGATGACAATTCCGGGGCGAGCCGAGTGGATGTCCACGCGGACGCGGTCACGCGTGCGCTCGATCTCGATGCGTGCGATGCCGGCCCGGTCGAGTTCCTTCTGCAGGAACTTACGGATGAGCACGTCTTCAGCAACGAAGTCTGCGTAACGCTGACCCTTTTTGGTCGAGTCAGAGAACCAGCGCGACACGTGGTCGGTGGTGATTCCCAGACGGAAACCGTACGGATGAACTTTCTGACCCATAGTTACTTGCCAGCCTTCTGTGATGAGCGGCCCGGGTTCACCGAAGCCTCGTCGGGCGTTGCCAGCACAACAGTGATGTGGCTGGTGCGCTTGTTGATACGAAATGCCCGACCCTGAGCGCGCGGCCTAAACCGCTTCAGGGTGACGCCCTCATCAACAAAGGCGCGAGCAACGAACAGGTCCTGATCGTCCAGGAAAATGCCATCCTTGTCGGCAGTGACCCGTGCGTTAGCCATTGCAGAGGCAACAACCTTGGCGATGGGCTCACTGGCCGACTGGGGAGCAAACTTCAGCACGGCAAGAGCCTCCTGGGCCTGCTTGCCACGGATCAGGTCGACGACACGACGAGCCTTCTGTGGGGTAACGCGGATGTTGCGCACCCGTGCGATGGATTCAACCATGTGACTACCTCCTCATCACCGCGCTTAGCGGCGACGGCCTTTCTTGTCGTCCTTTTCGTGACCACGGAAAGTGCGGGTGGGGGCAAACTCACCGAGTTTGTGACCCACCATCGTTTCGGTGACGAACACGGGGATGTGCTTGCGGCCATCGTGCACTGCGATGGTGTGACCGAGCATAGCCGGCACAATCATCGAGCGACGCGACCAGGTCTTGATCACGTTCTTGGTGTTGGCTTCGTTCTGACGAAACACCTTCTGGAGGAGGTGGTCATCCACGAAAGGTCCCTTTTTAAGGCTACGAGGCATGTCTTTCTCTCCTACTAACGCTTCTTGCCGACGGTGCGACGGCGAACGATTTGCTTGTTGCTGGCCTTCTTGGGGGAACGGGTGCGCCCCTCAGACTGACCCCAAGGGCTCACGGGGTGACGGCCACCAGAGGTCTTACCCTCACCACCACCATGGGGGTGGTCAACAGGGTTCATGGCAACACCACGGACGGTTGGGCGAACACCCTTCCAGCGCATGCGGCCAGCCTTACCCCAGTTGATGTTGGACTGCTCGGCGTTACCGACCTCACCAATGGTGGCGCGGCAGCGAGCATCAACGTTGCGGATTTCACCCGAGGGCAAACGCAGCTGGGCGTTGGGGCCATCCTTGGCGACCAAACGAACCGAAGCGCCAGCGGAGCGAGCCATCTTGGCACCGCCACCGGGACGCAATTCGATCGCGTGGATAACAGTACCGACGGGGATGTTGCGCAAGGGCAGGTTGTTGCCGGGCTTGATGTCGGCGTTGGGACCTGACTCCACAATGTCACCCTGACGAAGCTTGTTCGGGGCGATGATGTAGCGCTTGGTGCCATCCATGAAGTGCAACAGCGCGATGCGCGCGGTGCGGTTGGGGTCGTACTCGATGTGGGCGACCTTGGCGTTTACGCCATCCTTGTCATCGCGGCGGAAGTCGATCACGCGGTACTGGCGCTTGTGGCCACCGCCGATGTGACGGGTCGTGATGCGACCGCTGCTGTTACGACCACCGGTCTTCGGCAGTGGCTTCAGCAACGACTTCTCAGGCGTGCTGCGGGTGATTTCCTGGAAATCAGCAACAGAAGAGCCACGGCGACCAGGGGTCGTCGGCTTGTATTTGCGAATAGCCATGTTCTTCCTACCTATCCCACAGCCGTGAAGATGTCGATGGAGCCAGAGGCGAGAGAGACAATGGCACGCTTGGTGTCCTTGCGCTTTCCGGCCCCAAACTTGGTGCGGCGCGTCTTACCGGTCTTGTTCAAGGTGTTGACCGAGGAAACCTTCACATTGAAGATCTTCTCGATCGCCAGCTTGATTTCGGTCTTCGTCGCGCGGGGGTCAACCTCGAAGGTGTACTTGCCCTGGTCGATCAGGGTGTAGCTCTTCTCGCTGACAATCGGGCGGACAATGACGTCACGAGGATCCTTGTTCCAAGCAATCGCGTGAATACTCATTATTTGCCTCCCTTGCCCGTGTCAGCTTTCGCTGCCACAAAGGTCTCAAATGCCTCAGTGGTGAAGATGATGTCGTCACTGTTGAGAACGTCATAGGCGTTGAGCTGGTCGGGGTGAACAGCGTGGATGCCAGGAAGATTGCGAACGCTCTTCTGACCGTTCACATCGTCACGACCCACAACAATCAACACGTTGCGACCAGGAGCAGTCTGTGCGATGAGCGCAGAAGCGATCTTGGTCGAGGGAGCCTTGTCGGTTCCTAGACCCTGGACCACGTGAATACGATCAGCGCGGGCGCGGTCAGACAGTGCGCTCAAGAGAGCCTTCTGCACCATTTTCTTAGGCGTGCGCTGCGAGTAATCGCGGGGCACTGGACCGTGGACAATTCCACCACCGCGGTGCTGAGGGGCACGAATCGAGCCCTGACGGGCGCGACCGGTTCCCTTCTGCTTGAACGGCTTACGACCAGCACCAGAAACCTCACCGCGGCCCTTGACCTTGTGAGTTCCCTGGCGAGCTGCTGCAAGCTGAGCAACAACCACCTGGTGCATCAGGGGCACGTTGGTGACAACGTCAAAGACGTTAGCGGGCAACTCGACGGAGCCGGACTTCTTGCCGGATGCGTCGAGGACGTCAACAGATGCAGCCATGGTTAGGGGGCCTTCCTGGCGTTACGAACAAAAACCAAACGACCCTTGGCACCCGGGACGGCGCCCTTGATCAGGAGCAAGCCACGCTCAGCGTCCACCGCGTGAACAACGAGGTTCATCACGGTGACCCGCTCGCCACCCATGCGACCGGCCATCCGCATGCCCTTGAACACGCGTGAGGGGGTCGACGAGGCACCGATGGAGCCTGGCTTGCGGTGATTACGGTGAGAACCGTGAGAGGCAGAGACACCCTTGAAGTTGTGGCGCTTCATGACACCGGCGAAACCTTTACCCTTGCTGGTGCCCATGACATCAACAAGTGCACCGGCTTCGAACACGGTGGCGTTGATTTCCTGGCCCACTTCGTAGCTGGAAGCATCGCTCGTACGGATCTCGGTCACGTGGCGGCGAGGAGTAACGCCAGCCTTCTCAAAGTGGCCCTTCAGAGGGTTAGTCACCTTGCGGGGGTCAATCTGACCGCTCGCGACCTGGACGGCCTCATAGCCGTCTTTCTCCATTGTGCGGATCTGGGTCACGACGTTGGGGGCAACCTGAACCACGGTCACAGGGATGAAGCGATTGTTCGCATCCCAGACCTGGGTCATACCGAGCTTGATGCCCAGTACACCTTTAGTTGTAGTCACAGTCGACATGGTCTATTTCCTTAAAGCTTGATTTCGATGTTGACATCAGCGGGCAAGTCCAAACGCATCAAGGAGTCCACCGCTTTGGGGGTGGGGTCGATGATGTCGATGAGACGCTTGTGGGTGCGCTTCTCGAAGTGCTCGCGCGAGTCCTTGTACTTGTGCGGTGAGCGGATCACAGCGACCACGTCCTTGTCCGTAGGAAGAGGAACGGGACCCACAACAGTGGCTCCGGCACGGGTAACCGTGTCAACAATCTTCCTGGCTGAAACATCGAGACCTGCGTGGTCATACGACTTCAGTCGAATGCGGATTTTTTGTCCCGCCATGGTTTTCTCTTTCTCTCACTCGCACAGAACTCTCGCCCTGCACACTTCAGGCAACCCGGTACTGTCGCACCGGGAGGCACACACCACTGTTCTTCTATCAACACACTTCGGTTGGCCCCAGGGGCACTCTCCAGCACACACAAACCAAGGCTTGCGAAGCGGGTCCGTCGATGACGTTGTGTTCTGCTACCCGCGGCCTAGAGCTCTTGCGAAGTCGCAATCCTATGCACTACCTGGCAGTGAGCACCCCACGAATGGAGTGCGTATTGAACCTCACAAACTATGCCACAGCCCTGCATTTAGTGCAACCCGGGCGTGTCGCAACTTTACCGGCCGATGAACGCCCTGATCACCTGCGACACTGACCCACGTTGGGGGAACAATAACACTTACCGTATCTGCTACTAGGGGAGTGACGAATAGGTCACGTAGAGAGCTGGGCCAAGCCCCGCTAGCATCCCCCACGCAAGCGCCCCAAGCGACTGCACCACACTCGCCCGCCACACACTGACCCCCAGCGATACGGCGATAGCTGCCGCAAACTGAGTTCCAATGAGTAGTGGTCCCACGACAGCCATCCCCACGTCGCCGTAACGAACAAAGATGCGCTTGGCTCTGGCGGTGCGGCTATCGTCCTGGGGAGGTTTTCCCTGCTTTTCACGCCTTCTGGCTAGTGCGGAAAGGATCCGCTCACTCCCTGCCGCGAACAACACGATGGTCGCCACATTTCCTGCCAGCGCCAAAACCACCGTCCACACCACAGGTAATCCCAACAGGATGCCTACCGGGATGACGACGACGGCTTCCAACCAGGGAACCGCACCCGCAATAAACACGCCGAGCAACCCCAGTTGCTCCACTAAGGACTCGGTCACCTGGTTCTAACCCTCCTGCCCAGTGAAAAGTCAACAATCAGTCTAGGGACGTCGGTTCTTTCGCGTGAATGTAGCCATCAGCGCCTCCATCGGGCCTTGCTTGAATCTTTGGAACCACAGGGCGCTTCCACCCGCCAACACCGCGTACACGACAACGGCTATCAACATGGCGACCCAGTAGTCCACCGCTTGGAAAAGGCCCAACCCCCAGGCGCCAAAAATCATGCTGAGGAACACGGATTGAAGGAGATAGTTCGTAAGCGACGCCCGTCCCGGATACTGCATCCAGGACACGGTAGGAGAATTCTTGCGAACCAAGAGAGCGATCACTGCGAGGTAGCCCATGCTCAGCAGGGGCGCCGTCATGAATCCGATAGTGATTGACCCCAAGTACGCGGCCTCAGAGGGCGCACCAGAGGTCTCGTTGGCGACGTAGAGCACCGCGGCAAGAAGCTGAAGCGGGAGCCCCAGCCCAAAACC
>WLEA01000053.1 GCA_009704535.1 Actinomycetota bacterium | reverse complement strand
TGGTTTGGAAGTGCCGTTGACTGGGTGCTCTCGCTGGACATCTTGATTGTGGCCATCGCCGGATCAGCCCTCATGATTATGGAGGCCAAAAAGCTTGGCATGAAAAGGGTGTGGCTCTACATCGTTGCTTCAGGAGTGACGGCTTTTGCCTTCACGTTCCCACTATTCCTCGCCATGCGCGAGCGCAAACTCTCGCAAATTGAGGAGCAGGCGTCCTAGAAATCTCTGGCGATTTCCTCACCGTTGGAGACGTAGGTTATGCTCCCCGGGGTGACCCCAGAGGCAAGCGATCCAACACCCGGAGGAAGCAGAATGAACGTCTTGCCAGGCGACAAGAAAACCGACTGTTCGGCGCCATAGAACAGCTTGATTGGTGCTCCCAACTCCTTCGTATCAAAGAGCCCGTTTATCAGCTTCCCACCGGTAGCAATGATTGCGTCCTCACGGGACTGACCAACCTTGGCGGAGGGCAACCCCTCCACATCGAAATAGTTGGGGGCAAAAATCAGGAGGTTGGTAGCAGAGATTTGAGTCCCGTTGGCGTCCAGATCCGGGGAGCCATTCAGAAGAACCTTGAGATAGGTGCCAGTAGCGGCATCCCACTCCCAGTTGGACTGGACGCGATTGCTAAAGACCACACGGATTTCTTCAGCAGGAACCCCATCAACAAAGGCCGACGCCTCCTCCGGAGCAGTCTTGAAGAGGAATTGCTGCACCGGCGCCGCAAGGTCCTGATAGTTCTCCAACAGACTTGCTGCTTCGATGTGAAGGTTCAGCGGTGCCGGCTTACGGTCACTGCGGAAGAAAAAGTCACCATCCGGTGTACCACCGGAGGTGTCGTGTTCCACGAGCTGAAGACCGGAGCCGCGAATGATTTCCCGCACGTTGCTGTTGCCGACTCCAGAGAACACAAAAACGCCACCAAACGAGGGGACAAGTTCAGCGTCTTGTGGCCGACCTGACCGCACGGGTCCCACCTCGTCCGGCACGTCAGTGTGGAAGATTGCCAAGTAGCGGGTTACACCGCCCTCCACGAGTTCCTCAAACACAATGTCGGCCGAAGAAATACCCACCTGGGGACGGCCGGCATCCGTGTTGTCAATCTTGATGGCGATGCTGGGGCCAGAGACGGTCTCCCCGCCAAGCTCAAACCCGGTCAGCGGGTGACGCGGAGCCTCAACTTCAACAGCCTCGGTAACTTCTTCAACTACTTCAACTTCTTCAACCTCTTCAACGGCGGCGCAGCCAGCGACAGCAAGAGAAAGGGCCACGATGGCGGAGGCGGTTGGTGCAAGTTTCACGGGTCATCCTTTTCGCTAGGTTTGGTCGACTACAAACTCTAATACAACCGCGGCAGTCCTCGGGACAACGGTTCGTGAGTTTGAACCACCCTTAGAATAACGGGAGGGCCTCTAGCTCAGTTGGTAGAGCAACGGACTTTTAATCCGTGGGTCGTCGGTTCGAGCCCGACGGGGCCCACTCGGTCTTAGATGAGGCAAAGGAGCCTTGTGCCAACACTCGCTATCCAGGCCCCCTATCTCCTCTTTCTTGGCTCCGAGAAGTCCCCCACCTACGCAAAAACTGCAGCAGGATTAGCTCACTGGCGACCCGAGCTCTGCATGGGCCAGCTCCGACTAACTCCGGACACGGTCGACCTCGGCCTGCCGGACTACGACGTCACTGAGGCGGCGGCCAAGGGGGCCCAGACCCTTGTGATTGGTACGGCGGTCGTCGGCGGGGCAATTCCCGAAGGCTGGATTCAGCTGTTGGTCGACGCCCTCCAGGCGGGACTGGATGTGGCGGCCGGCGTTCACACCCGTTTGTCCTCGATTGATCGCCTGGTGGAAGCCGCCACCCACTCAGGACGCAAGCTCATTGACGTGAGGGTGCCACCCCCTCACATTCCTGTGGGAACAGGTGAGAAGCGCTCCGGCAAGCGCCTCCTTACTGTCGGAACAGACTGCGCGTTGGGGAAGAAATACACCGCGCTTGCCCTCGAGCGAGAGATGAAGGCTCGAGGTCTCAACGTCGATTTTCGTGCGACGGGACAGACCGGCATCATGATTTCGGGCTCAGGAATCCCGGTTGATGCCGTCGTTGCAGATTTTGTATCCGGCGCTGCCGAAATGGTGTCGCCCTCAAACGACGCAGACCACTGGGATGTCATTGAAGGACAAGGCAGTGTGTTCCACCCGGGCTATTCGGCGGTCAGTGTAGGTCTGTTGGTTGGGTCGCAGCCCGATGCTTTTGTGGTCTGCACCGAGGCCGGTCGCACTCAGATCAAGGGGTGGCCTAGTTTCGAGCTGCCCTCCATCGGCGCGGTAATCCAAAGGACACTCGACATCGGAGCGCAAGTCAATCCGAGTATTCGGTGCGTGGGAATCAGTGTGAACACTTCGATGCTCAGCGAACTCGAGCGAGCCGAGTATTTGGCGCAGTTGTCTTCTGACTACGGCCTCCCCGCCGTCGACCCGATTGCTCTGGGCGTTGGCTCTCTCGTCGACTTCTTGGCCGAGGACTAGCCCGTGAAAATGACCGTGGAGACAGTGCGGCGACCGCTCGCCGCACCATTTGTCATCACGGGTTACACCTTTACCCACCTGGACGCCGTGTGGGTGACCCTGGAGAACAATGGTGCCACGGGCCGAGGCGAGGGTGTCGGCATGTATTACCTCGGTGAGAACCCTGAAACATTGTCGCTAGAACTTGAGGGCGTCCGCGACGCCGTGGAGTCTGGAGCAACGCGCCTCGACATCCAGTCGCTACTCCCGCGCGGTGGTGCAAGGAATGCTCTGGACTGTGCCTATTGGGACCTGGAGTGCAAGGTGAGGGGCCAAACAATTTGGCAAGTGCTGGACATCACTCCCCAGCCTCTAGTGACAGTGGCGACGATTGGAATGGGAACCCCGGAGGAGATGGTGGAAAAAGCCTGCACTTTTGCCGCGTACCCCCAACTCAAGGTGAAGCTCGATGGCCATCGACCCCTTGAACGCCTGGCTGCCATTCGTGCTGCCAGACCAGAAGCCACTCTCGTTATTGATGTAAATCAAGGATGGTCGATGGCTGAGTTGGAGACCTATACCCCAGAGCTTTCTAATCTCGAGGTCGCGATGATTGAACAGCCACTGGCCCGGGGCGCCGACGCTGAACTTCACGAATACCAGTCGCCTATTCCTCTTGGCGCTGACGAGAGCTGCCTAGACCTCTCCGAATACGAGGAAGCCGCCTCCCGCTATGACGTCATCAATATCAAGCTGGATAAGTGTGGTGGACTGACGGAGGCCTTGGCCATTGCCGCGCGCGCCCGCGATGAGGGTAAAGATTTGATGGTGGGAAACATGACTGGGACCTCTCTGTCCATGGCGCCAAGCCACGTGATTGGACAATTCTGTCGGTTCATCGATATCGATGGGCCGCTGCTGCTGGCATCAGACATCGCAGGGGGCCTTAGCTACCTCCCCGGAGGCGTTGTCTCTCCGCCGGAGCCACAACTCTGGGGATGAACGCCTTATGTCGCGTAAAGCTCACGGACAAAGAACGTGATGTCCGACTCAGCCATCCGCTTGAGTGTGCCTCTCGATTCGGGGTAGTCATCCCCCACCACGCCAACCACACGGGACAGGTCCACTAAATCCCCCGCAAGGGCACGAAAACGGGGGAAATCGCGAAAAAACTGGCCAAGAATAACTCTTTCAAAACCGTCGACGATATCGGGGGTGATTGGCCAAGCAACGTCGGACCCTGAAGTGTTCGCATGCTCGTGGAGTGCACCTCTGTAGCCAAACCCCAAGCCGTAGAGGCCGCTTGTAGACGAGTCAAGGGACGTCAGATACTGAGGAAGAGGACCCGTGTGGAGCTTGGGGCCAAGCAGCCTCTTGAGCCCGATGAGCGTAAAAATACTCTGGTAGTCGGTCCAGAAGTGCAGGTCGAAGTCGAGGAAGAGAATGTCTCCGCCCTCGTAGGAAATCGACTCCAACAGGTAGCGCGCCATTGCCGTCGCCGTAAGGTGTGACTCTGCATAAGTCTTTAGGTACGCAATCGCGTCTTCTGGCGGATAGAGCGGTCCGGAGGTGGCCTGCGCCTCGAAAACCTGGACGAGAAAACCCTTGGGATAGGCAAACATTACGCCCGGAGGAGTCGATTCGAGACCGGGAATCAGCGGAATCGCTCCACTGAAAACAACTTCAAGATGACGAAAACAGTCCCATCCGGCCTTCTTGGTCGAGAGCGCAAAACTGCTCCGTCGGTACTCGTCTAGGTATGCGTCTTCATCCTCATAGGAGTAGGGCTCCCCGGGAATTGTGGACGACAGGAATTTAGTTTTCGACGTCGTTTCGACGATTTCCCGCGGAGATGAAAAAGATATCGGGAAAACACCGGCTGACGCATGTAGCTCGTGGGCCCGAGCTACGGGGGCTAGATCGCTATGGCTGGCAGAGAGACGTAGCTTTCCGACCTGGGGCAAATCGTGACGAACCAACTGGCGCGGCAACTGAGCAAGGTGGGGATTCGCGATTCCTTGTTCGCCACGCAAACGATTCCACAGTGTCCTAAGGCCCCGCCTCAACGAATGCGTGAGCGCGCGGAGATCCTGGCGTACTTTGGTTCGCAGATAGCGCCGAACGCGCGAGCTTCGAGTCTGCTTCACCACGTCTGATGCCAAACCCCTCGAATCGTTCCCATTGTCCCGGTCTCACATGGGTTGGGTACGCGAGACCGAGTGCTAAACTTTTTCACTGTGGCCAAGGAATCCTCACCTCCTGGAAATCCTAGGGCCACGAGCTACGTTATCTGGCGAACGCCCGGCGCTGGTTTCTTTTCCATCATCGCGTCGACTCTTGCGAGACTGCGCATCGCTGAGGAGCAGGGTCTAACCCCAGTCATCGATCTCCAGACGCCTCCCTCCGTCTACCAAGAGGAGCACCCTGTTTCGGGAACTCGAAATGTCTGGGAATACTACTTCCTGCAACCCGCAGGTCGCGGGGTAGACGAGCTTGGCGAGAATCCAGTCAGGAACGATGGCACGTGGCCGAAAGGTTACGGCTACGACCTGTCCGGGTCTCCCCTCTACAAGGAAATGTGGGACCGCTATGTGCGACTGAACGAGTCAAGCCGGAGCGCTATTGCTCAATCCCAAAATGAGTTGGGTCTCTCGGGCAAGACTCTCGCCGTTCACTACCGTGGCCAAGAAATGCGCACGGCCAAAGGCCACCACTATCCGCCAACAATCAGTCAAATGAACGCCGCAATTTCTTGGTCTCTCGACAATCACGACGTTGACGACATTCTGCTGGTCACCGAGGCTCAACAGTATGTTGATGTCTTCGGGAGACGCTGGGGTAAACGACTTCAAACATCACCCTCGTTCCGCCTGCGGCGCAAGAACTCCTACACAGTTTCTCCGCCACCACGTCCTCTACACAAGTACATGCTCGGGCTCGAAGCCCTTCGAGATGCTCACCTGATGGCCCTGTGTGGAGGGCTGGTCTGTGGCCGATCAAACCTGAGTGAAGCTGCAATCATGCTCTCCAATAATCGGCTAGCGCCACTAGTCCGAATCTCTCAGGGCAGGAACTCGTTCCGCCCCTACATCGCTCCCTTCAAGTGGTACGCAAAACGAGCCATGCCGGAATTTCTGGGCGGATTCTCCCCCTGGGCCCCTCCGGTCGAAGCATAATGAGAATCTGGTCACATCAACGGCGTAGCGTATGAGAGTGCACTCGCTGAGCTGGGACATTGCCGTCTTTTTGAAGCGGTTACCAAAAAACCTGCGCAGCAACCGCTGGTGGATTGTCTGGAACAAGCGGCTGTACCTGTCGACGCCCCGTAAAGGCCTGGCCACTAATCGCGCATCCCAGCGAAATCACGTCGAAGACTGGGTTGCGGAATCCAATCACTACGTCGTGTGGTTCCTACGCGCCTTCCGCAGGAAGGAATTCGAGGGCGCCCAGCACGCGCTGTTCCTGCCCGAACTCGGAATGTTCGGCAACATGACCAAGAGGCTAGCCGCCGCTCTCGCCACTGCAGACTCACTGGGATTCGGGCACGTTGTTGTGCCACGTTCGGCCGAGTTCTCCGGTGGCATCTACGAGCGAGGTGTCCACGACCGTGGCGGTAGGGCATTGTTCTGGATGTGCGACACCCGTGATTCTCCTCATTCCCCTGTAACGGTCCTCCATAAAACCGATTTCCTGAGCGGTCGAGCGTTACCCGCGCGAGAGCTTGCCGCGTTTTCCCCCCGCGGCTGGGCGGATCTGTTCTCCGTGCTCATCAATAAACCGGTGAAGGCACCACTCCCAGACTCACATCTCGTCATTCACCTCCGTGGGGGCGACGTGTTTGGCCCCAGAAAGCCCGCCTCCTACGGGCAACCCCCTCTGGCGTTCTACCAGCGAATTCTCGACAACGAACGCTGGTCCGCAGTGACCATCGTTCACCAGGACGACAAGAATCCCGTACTCCGCCCCTTCCTGGAAACGTGCAAGGCCCGGAAGGTGCCGGTCACGACCCACTCGGGAAAGGTTGGAGAGGATATCGCCGAACTACTGAGGGCTTCAACACTCGTAGCCGGACGGGGGACATTTATGCCGGCGGTAGTGGGCCTATCGCGCAATGTGAAACGAGTGTTCTACTTCCACGACAAGTTCTCGATTCATCCTCCGGTCCCAGGAGTGGAGATCATTCGAATCAGCGATGTAGAGGGAACCTACGTGCGAGATGTTCTCTCCAATAACTGGGAGAATTCGGACTACCAGCGCAAATTGATGCTGACTTACCCCCAGAGCAATTTGGGACGTGGCGCTCTACACTAAGTAGCGTCATATCCCCCACGGAAGCCTCCGTTCCCCCGGGCCACTTCGGGCCCCTCACAAGGAGGCGATCATCGTGACAAGGCAGATGACTGTGCCCGTCTCCTTCGAGGTCTATCCCCCACGAAGTCCGGAGAAGCTACCGGGGCTCAAGGAATCCATCCGCGTCTTGGATTCCGTTAGCCCTGATTTCATCTCCGTCACTTTTGGTGCCGGCGGGTCATCCACGAGGGACTCTCTCGAGGTGTTGCGATTCATCAGAGATGAATCGAGCGCAACACCCCTAGCGCACTTGACCTGTGTCGGCACGACCCGGCAGGAAGCCAGCGAACTGGTGGTGAGTTTCTTGGCGGAGGGCATTACCCACTTCCTTGCCCTTCGCGGCGACCTCCCAGAGGGCGCACTCGAGCACCGCGGAGAGCTACACAACGCGGTCGACCTGGTAACCCTGATGCACGAGCTTCCTGACATGCCAAAGCCGCTTGAACGCATTGCTGTCGCGGCATTCCCCAACGGCCACCCTGAGTCTGATTCTCTCGATCACGATGTCGAGACCCTGCTTCGCAAGCAAGAGGCTGGGGCAACCCTTGCAATCACCCAGCTCTTCTTTTTCACCGAGGATTACCTGACCTTCGTTGGGAAGGCCCATGGGGCTGGAATAACCATTCCGATACTTCCTGGCCTCATGCCGGTCGTCTCGCCCAGTCGGCTCAATCGCGTCGTGGAACTCAGCGGCGAGAACCGGCCCGCCGAGCTCTCCGAGGCGCTGTCCTCCACCGAAGATGCCGCAGCGCGCGAGGCAATCGGTGTGGACTGGACTGCAAAAATGGTGAGGGAACTCGTTGATGCCGGAGCACCCGGCATTCATCTCTATGCGTTCAACCAGCACCGCACAGTACTCTCCGTTCTAGAGCAATCGGGGGTGCGCTAATGCATACAGTGAAGTCACTGCCTCTTCCCCCGCGCTCTGAAGCGTTGCTCCAAGAAATGGCAAGTCGCGTCATCATTGCCGATGGTGCCATGGGTACCATGCTCCAAGACGCGGCGCCAACGCTTGAAGACTTCCAAGGACTTGAGGGTTGCAATGAAATCCTGAACGTCACTCGTCCGGACATCATCACAGGAGTTCACAACGCCTATTTCGACACCGGCGTCGATGCGGTGGAAACCAACACTTTTGGCGCTAACTGGTCAAACCTTTCCGATTACGACATTGATGATCGGATTGAAGAACTCGCAAGAGCCGGTGCGGAAATTGCCCGAGCCAGTGCAGAATCCTATGAAGCTGGCGATGGCCGAATGCGCTGGGTGTTGGGCTCCATGGGGCCTGGGACCAAGCTCCCCTCGCTTGGTCACACCACCTATGACCACTTAAAGCTGACCTTTGCCACTCAGGCGCTTGGCCTGATCCAGGGTGGCGCCGACGCGTTCATGATTGAAACATCTCAGGATCTCCTGCAAACCAAAGCGGCCGTCAATGGCTGCAAGGTTGCAATGGCAGAACTTGGTATCCGACTGCCGTTGTTTGTTGAGGTGACCGTGGAAACCACTGGCACCATGTTGATGGGCTCAGAGATTAACGCAGCCCTCACCGCCCTCGAGCCCCTCGAAATCGACATGATCGGGTTGAACTGCGCGACCGGGCCGCAAGAGATGAGCGAGCACCTCCGCCAGCTCTCACAGCACTCGACCATTCCGGTCATGGTGATGCCAAACGCCGGACTTCCCGTTCTCACGGCAACCGGAGCCAGCTATCCGCTGGGACCCGAGGACTTAGCCACTGCGCACGAGCAATTCGTCAAAGAATTTGGCTTGTCTCTGGTCGGTGGTTGCTGCGGGACAACACCTGCCCACATGAGTGCGGTCGTCAAGCGCCTTGGTCGCAAAGCCCCCGGCCATCGAGCCCCCCGGCCTGAGCCCGGTGTTGCGAGCCTCTATCAGCACGTCAGCCTGACCCAGGACAACACCTATCTCGCTATCGGGGAACGCACGAACGCCAATGGTTCCCGAGCGTTTCGTGACGCACTGCTTGAGGGCCGTATCGATGACTGCGTCGAGATCGCAAAGAAGCAGGTTCGAGACGGCGCTCACCTACTGGATGTCTGCGTTGACTACGTGGGTCGCGATGGCGTTGCCGACATTAGAGAGATCGTGACCAAACTGGCCAGTGCGTCAACACTGCCGCTCGTGATTGATTCCACCGAGCCAGCCGTCATCAAGGCAGGTATGGAACTGATCGGTGGGCGGCCCGTTGTGAACTCTGTCAACTTTGAAGATGGTGACGGCCCGGGTTCACGCTTCGCCACAGTCATGCCCCTGGTCAAGGAACACGGGGCGGCGGTGATCGCGCTCACTATTGATGAAGAGGGCCAAGCGCGAACAGCGGTGGACAAAGTCCGCATCGCCAGCCAATTGGTTGACACGCTGGTGGATGAGTGGGGTCTGCGGGTTGAGGACATCATCGTCGACACCTTGACCTTCCCCATTGCAACTGGCCAAGAAGAAACCCGCCGCGATGCGATTGAAACAATCCACGCCATTACAGAAATCACAGCCAAGTACCCGGGGCTCCACACAACCTTGGGTGTCTCCAACGTCTCCTTTGGCCTAAACCCTGCATCACGTATGGTGTTGAACTCGGTGTTCCTCCACGAAGCCACGGAGGCTGGCCTTGACACGGCCATCATCGATGCGGCCAAGATTGTGCCACTGGCGACTATTCCCGACGAACAGCGCCAAGTCGCCCTGGACCTGATTTGGGACCGACGAGAATACGACTCTGATGGCAACGTGACCTATGACCCACTGTCCCGAATGCTGGAAATCTTCGATGGCGTGGATTCTGCCGGGCTCAAGGACCAGCGCGCAGCCGAGCTCGCGGCCCTTCCGGTCACGGAGCGGTTGGAGCGCAGAATTATCGACGGCGAATCAAAGGGGCTTGAGGGCGACCTTGATCTTGCGCGCGAGGGTGGACTCAGC
>WLEA01000052.1 GCA_009704535.1 Actinomycetota bacterium | reverse complement strand
CGTTGGTAGTGCTCTACGCTGACGCATCAGCTCTCACCAAACTGATCGTCAACGAGCCCGAGTCCGCAGCGCTCCGAGAGTTTCTTCGCGGTGAGCGTACTTTTGGTGCCCCCGTGACGCTGGTCTCCAGCACGGTCAGTCTGGTCGAGGTTACGCGCGCTGCACGCAGGTTTGGAGAGCGCGTGGAGGAGAAAGTTCCCGGGGTGTTTCGAGGGGTGACGATGGTGAAACTGAGCTCTTCGATTGTGGCGAGCGCATCACACCTGCCACCACGTTCGCTCAGGACCCTGGATGCAATCCACCTCGGTTCAGCGCTGAACCTCGGCAACGACATCATTTGCTACGACCACAGACTCAATGACGCGGCCCGGGAAGCGGGGCTGCGGGTCTATTCACCCGGGATGAGCAGCTCGCAGTAGGCCTTGGCAGCCGCGGCAAGCTTTCGATCTAGGGTCACCAGTGGAACCTTCAGTACCATCGCGAGTGCGACATAGGCAGCGTCGTAGAGGGAAACATCATGGCGCAGTGGCCACACCAACCGGGCATAGTGTTCGAAGGCAATGGTTTCCCAGGGCATGTCGAGTAATTGCGCAAACAACCCGTCCACATCCGGGGTTCCTGTGAGTTCGTAACGCCTGAGAACGTTGCTGACCTCAGAAAAGATGAGGCCCGGCACGAATACGTCAGACGAATTGAGCATGTTCCGACATTTCTCGCCACGAGACGACACATTAATCAGCCCGTCGATCACAACCGACGCGTCAACGACAACCCTCACCTATCGCGACCCTCACGGATTGCGGCGACAATTTCTTCTCGGCTCATTCCAGGTCCAGGATTTCTTGCCAGAATGGCGCGCACCTCGTCCATCACTTCGGACATGGTCGGCTTGCCCGTGACCTCATGAAGAAGACCCAAAACGTACTCCTGGAGAGATTGTCCCGCCGCCGCTGCGCGCCGCACCAAGGCGGTGTGCACGGTATCGGGGACATTCCTAATCAGCACGTTTTTACTCATATCCGGAGGGTATCCATTATGATTGCGTTTTGCAAGCATTACGTCAGGGGTTGTCGTCATCTCCGGAGGGTAGCCAGGAGAGCACGATACCCGAGTGAGTTCTCCACAGCCGCAGGCTTGACTGGCTTATAGACCCTCGGCCACACCTTCGGTCAGCCCGATTGCGCCACCACCGGCGGAACCGTCGGCAGCATCGCCTGAAACACCTAGGGCTTCTGCGATAGCGCCACGAATGTGGCGCTCTCCAATGCCGTAGAAATCTTCGAGGTAAGCCCCAGTGCCACCGTGGGTGAAGGTGTCCCCCACGCCGACCGTGATCAGCCGCGCCCTGGACTGACGGGCCATCAGCGCGCTGGCAACAATGCGGGCGAGGCCACTGGCCACCCAGTGGTTTTCAATGGTGATCACGACGCGCGCGGCAGCAAGCTTCGCAATCAACACTTCATCATCAAAGGGCTTCAGGGTGGCGACGTTGAGAAGACCAAGGCCCGGGTGTTCCACCCGGAGCTCATCAATGATGGTTTTCGCTGCCACGGTGAGGTGACCAGAGACCAACACAATGACGTCCTGGCCATCGGCCAGGGTCCTGTGGTGACCCACCCGCATGGGCTCATCGAACAACCGGGGAACTTCTCCGCGCAGCGCCCTGACATAGACGGGCCCTGGCAGCGGGTGAATAGCATCCAAGACGGTTTCCATGTCAGTGGCATCAGCCGCCTCGATGACGGTCATGTTGGGTAGCCCCGCCATGAGACCTAAGTCATCGAGTGCTTGGTGGGTAACACCACCTGGGGTGGTGAGCCCTGGAAGGAAGCCAAATATGGTGGCCTTCTTGGCGGGGTAGGCAAGCGTGAGGGCGACCTGCTCGTAGGGTCGCCTGGTGCAAAAGACAGCAAACGACGTATATATGGGGTACAAACCCTCTGCTGCCATACCGGACATCGCGCTGATAAGCCCCTGCTCCGCCATACCCGCTGAGACGTGACGGTTAGGGAACGCATCGCGGAAACCATCGGCTTCACAACTGGCGGTCAAATCATTGGTCACCACCACAACATTGCTGTGGGCTTTGCCGTGCTCGAGCAGAGCGCCATAGAAAGGCTTTAGGACACTTGGTGCCATAGCTCTGCCACCTCCGATTCAAGAAGCGTGCTCTCTTCGGGGGTGAGGCGCACGAAGTGCAACTTGTTTGTCTCCCACCGCGGTGGCAGGAAGCTAAAGCCCCGCCACGGCTCGGAATAACTGACCAGAATCGACGGGCCAGCGCACTGATTCATCTCTAGCAGCGTGGAATAGAGACTCGGGATGTCGTGCGCGTCGTGCTCATACACATCGAGTCCAAAAGCTCGAAGCTTGGCGGAAACGTCGCCAATCTCCATTACCTCTGGCATCTTGCCATCGACTTGCATGTTGTTGCGATCAAGAACGATGCGCAGGTTATCGAGGCCCTCCGCAACAGCGAGCTGAAGAGACTCCCAGGTGGCACCCTCTTGTAATTCGCCATCACTGATGAGGACCCAGATATTCCCGGGCGTTCCGGTGCGCTTGCGCGCAATCGCACGCCCAAGACCAACGCCAAGGGCGATAGCGAGAGAACCGCTCGTAACCACCATGCCGGGTGAGTGCTCGGCACCAATCATTTCCAGCACCCCGCCATCTGTGGAGTGTTCGGCAAGCGCCGCAGGGTCCAACCGACCAGTAGCGGCGAGTGTCGCGTAGTGGGCGGTGGCGTAGTGGGCTGGAGAAATGATGAGAAGGTCAGGCCCTCCACCCAGCCAGTCCTCGCCCCGAATCCCTGGGTTACCAGGCTTCGGGGTGCTCTCAAACCGTGGTGGAACCATGGGCCGAAGCGAAGGACCCAGGTCAAGGACCTGGGTGTGCAAAAGGGCCAATACTTCAGCTGTCCCGCAGGCCTGGGCTAAGTATCCACCGTTTGCGCGAAGAGCCCACTGGGCGGCAAAGCACCTTATCTTTCCGGCGACCGCGGCGACAGCTGTGGTCTCCGCGGGACCGAGGTTAGTGGTGGCCATCGGGGGTCAGTTACTGAGCGCTTGGAACGAGCGCCAGATGACGGTCGCTCCAGCGTCAGCCAGGCCCTTTGCCCGCTCGCCAATCCAACCGGCTCGGCCGTGCTGTGGATCCATACCCTTGGTCGCCTCAACGCCTTCGCCAGCTTTCTCAGCTGCGGCCCTCAGTGCTCCCGCCATATCGCTGGCGGCGTGAGCGGCCCGTGTGGCGGGACCCAGCGCATCCAACAGCGTGCGCTGGCCCTCTTCAGACTTGCCACGAAGAGCAATCTTGTCGAGGGCGGCCTGCAAACCAGCGCGCAACTGAGTGAGCGCGTCGTCTTCGTCATTGATGGCGAGACCCGCAGCCAGGAATCCACTGGCATACAGGGTGCCAAAGGTCGAGGGGGCAGCCTTCGAGATCTCTTTTCCAAGGTTCAGAACTAGCTGCCTGAGCGAGTCACCAGGCTCAGCCAAGGCCAAGCGAATGCCACCGGCAATCTTTCCGGCCGTCAGTCCAAGGTCACCATCACCCGCCTCGCTATCGAGGTGAGTGAATTCATCCGCGTTTGCTTCTAGCCCATCAGCAAGTTTGTTGAGGGCTGCGACGAACTCCTCCATCAGGCCTGAGTGAAGAACGGGGTGTGGACGGGGTGGTCGATGTAACCCTTGAGTTCACTGTCAAGGCGAATCATGCTGATCGAAGCACCTGCCATTTCCAGAGACGTTGCGAACTCACCGACGTAGGTGCGATAGACCGAGACTTTCTTGGCGCTCAACATCGCGTGGACCTTACGGAACATGATGTAGAGCTCCTCCTGAGGAGTAGAACCCAACCCGTTCATCAGCACGGCGACCTCGTCACCTGCAGTGAGCTTGAGATCCTCCTCGAGCTTGTCGACCAACGCCTCGGTAATCGAGTCAGCGGACTCGAGCTTGGTGCGCCTAATTCCTGGCTCGCCGTGGATGCCCATACCGATTTCCATGTCACCGGCAGGCAACTCGAAGGTCGGCTTGCCGTTGGCCGGAAGAGTAACGGGGCTCAATGCCACGCCCATGGTCCGGGTGTGCTCTGCGGCCTTCTTGGTGGCTGCGACAACGGCGTCGAGGTCGTGGCCGGCATCTGCTGCAGCGCCTGCAACCTTATAGAGGAAGAAGATACCGGCAATACCGCGACGGCGTGCTTCCTGACCGGCGGGAGCGGACGCGACATCATCGGCGCCAAGAACGCTCTCAACACGGATGCCCTCGGCAGCCGCAAGGTCAGCAGCCAGATCGAAGTTCAGGACGTCGCCACCGTAGTTGCCATAGAGGTAAAGGACGCCGGCGCCACCGTCAACGCGCTTGGTGACCTCCAGCATCGTGTCAGCCGAGGGGCTCTGGAAGACATCGCCAACAGCAACACCATCAAGCATTCCTTTACCCACGTAGCCGAGGAACAGCGGGAGGTGACCGGATCCGCCACCGGTGGTGATGGCGACTTTGCCCTTCACCGGAGCGTCCTTCCGAACCAGAGCGTGGCTGTCCCCGCCCACGGAATCGAGGGCTTTCGGGTGCGCAAGCAAAATACCGTCGAGCATTTCGGCGACGAATTCGACCGCACCATTCAAAATCTTTTGCATCGCGACTCCTTGGTCAAATAACAAATCGTCACATTATTGTGACCGATTTCTCACAGAGTGAAACATTTAACTGCTGCGATGAGTGTAATGTTTCACTCACCTAACCAACAACTCGGTCATCCCGACTGGGTTGTCACCAACATAGGAGGCAAGGTTGAAAAAGACCAAGTACGGCGTAGCGCTTGCCGCTACCGCTCTGGTTCTGTCCGCATGTGCGGGCGGGGCAGCTGAGACTGAGGTAGCCGCTGAGGCTCCCGCAGAAGAAACCGCCGCATCGAGCGACCTGCGTTTCGTTAACGTAGTCAAGCTCACTGGTGTCGGCTGGTTCGACCGCATGGACGAGGGTATTGTTGCCTTCGCTTCCGAGACCGGTATCGACGCCACTCAGACTGGTGCAGACGACGCAAGCCCCGAGAAGCAGGTCCGTATCGTTGAGGACCTCATCGCTCAGGGTGTAAACGCCATCACCGTAGTCCCCAACTCCCCCGAGTCCCTCGAGGGTGTCTTCCAGAAGGCTCGTGACGCAGGCATCATCATCGTCACCCACGAGGCATCTGCTCAGAAGAATGCAGACGCTAACATCGAGGCGTTCGACAACGCTGCCTATGGTGCAACCATCATGGACAACCTCGCAGAGTGCATGGGTGGCGAGGGCGAGTACGTCGCATTCGTTGGCCAGGTCACCGCTGCAAGCCACATGGAGTGGGTTGCTGGTGCTCTCGCTCAGGCTGAGGCCGAGTACCCCGGTGTCGTCCGTATGGAGGAGCCACTCGAGTCCAAGGAAGACGCTAACGTCGCTTACGAGCAGACCAAGGAACTCCTGAAGAAGTACCCGAACCTCAAGGGTATTCAGGGATCCTCTGCTAACGACGTCGTAGGTGTCGGCCAGGCAATTGAAGAGCTCGGTCTCCAGGACTCCGTGTGTGTCATGGGTACCTCGCTTCCTTCGATGGCTGGCAAGTACCTTGAGACCGGCGCAATCGACAAGATCTTCTTCTGGGACCCAGCAGTCGCTGGTCAGGCCATGATGAAGATCGCCCAGTTGCTTGCTGATGGTGGTTCTCTCTCTGCCGGTACGGACCTCGGTCTCACCGGTTACGAGAACCTTCAGCAGAGCGCAACCACCGCTACCTCTTGGTACGGCGAAGCGTGGGTCATCGTTGACATGGCAAACATCGCAGACTACCCCTTCTAAGGAGGGTTAGTCTTGGCGCAAGCCAAGATGTTGTAGGTCAGGGGTGGGGCGCCAGAAATGGCGCCCCACCTCAGTCAACGAAGACTTAACGAGGGGGACCCCATGTTTGGGACACAAGGAATTTCTAAGGCTTTCGGTGGGGCCAAAGCACTCACCGACGTAAGTTTCAATGTCTCTCCAGGCGACGTTCACTGTCTAGCCGGAGAGAACGGTTCGGGTAAGTCCACTCTCATCAAAATCATGAGTGGTGTTGAGACCCCCGACTCTGGCCTCATTCTGTTGGGCGAAGAACGCCTCAAGGCATTGACCCCTCGCGAGGCAGTCGCCAAGGGCGTCCAAGTTATTTTTCAAGATTTCTCTCTGATCCCGAACCTGTCGGTGGCAGAGAACATCTCCCTCTCGACCTCCGTGCTCGAGAAGCGTCGCTTCAGTAACCCCAAGCGAAACCGTGAGATCGCCGCAGAGGCCCTTGACCTGATTGGCGTTGACATCGATCTCGATGCGACGGTGCAATCTATTCCGGTGTCCTCCAAGCAGCTCGTGGCCATCGCACGCGCAATGAACCAGGGCGTCAGGCTCTTGTTCATGGACGAAGCCACCACAGCTCTGACTCGCAAGGAAATTGACCACCTCTTTGGTGTGGTCCAGAACCTGAAAGAACGCGGCGTTGCGACGGTTTTCGTCAGCCACAAACTCGATGAGGTCCAAGAGATTGCCCAGACCATCACCATTCTTCGCAACGGTGCGGTGGCAGCCGAGGGAAAGATGAAAGACTTTGACCGTCGTGCCATCTCGATGGCGATGACCGGCAGCGATATTACCGAGCTTCGCCTGGCTCCCGAGGTCCCGAAGGATTCTCCCAGTGTGTTGACGGTCGATTCGCTGTCGGCCCGTGGGCAGTTCAAGAACATCAGCTTTGATGTGAAGGCCGGCGAGATCCTGGGAATCACGGGACTGCTCGGCTCTGGCCGTTCCGAAATCGCCGAGGCGCTCTTTGGCATGGGCCAGGTTTCCTCAGGCTCCGTGCTGATTAATGGTCAGAAGATCAAACTCACCGGCCCGCAAGATGCTGTCGCTGCCGGAATTGGGTATGTACCCCAAGACCGCCTGACTCAGGGCCTCTTCTTGGATCAGTCGATTCTCAAGAACGTGATGGCCTCTGCCATCAAGCGCTTCGTTGGCCCCTTTGGTCTGGTGAAGACCGGGAGCATCAACGTGACGACCACGGGCTGGATTTCTGATCTCAAGATCAAGACCGATAACCCCCAGAATGTTGCCACCTCACTCTCTGGTGGAAACCAGCAGCGCGTCGTTCTGGCTAAGTGGTTGGCCATGTCGCCCTCCGTGCTGATTCTCAATGGCCCCACCGTTGGTGTTGACATTGGCTCTAAGCGCGAGATTCTCGAAATCATCCGCCAGAAGGCTCTTGAGGGCATGGCGGTCATCATCGTTTCTGATGACATCCCGGAAATCGTCCAGATTGCCAACCGCGTGATCGTCATTCACCACGGTGAAACGGCCGCCGAACTCGAGGCGTCTGAGATTAGCGAGGCCCGACTCTACAAGGAGCTTGCAGCATGAGTTACATCACTCCTATGGCAAAGCGCAAAGGCATGAAGTTGTGGGGCTCGCCCAACGAGGTGTTCCTCGTCATTGCCATCCTGGTGCTCTCGCTCATCATTGGACTGTCTGACCCGGTGTTCTTCAGCATCGCCACCCCCTTCGACCTGGTGCGAAGCTCGCTCATCGAAATTCTCTTTGCTCTAGGGCTTTTGTTGGTGTTGGTCAGTGGTGGAATCGACATCTCGTTCCCGATTGTGGGTATTTTTGCAGGCTATACCAGCGTGGTTATCATGCAGAGCTACGGTCTGGACACCTACAGCCTGTGGATTCCACTGGTCTTGGCGGCAATCGTCGGGGCAATACTTGGCAGCATTAACGCCCTGCTGATTGCGGGCTTCGGTTTACCCACCTTGATTGCAACGCTTGGCACCGCCGGTATGTTCCGTGGCTTCCTCCTCACCTACGTGGGTTCCGCCTTCCTCTCGAACATTCCGCTCGGCCTCGACCAGTTCGCCACTGCAGACTTGTTCTCCTTGGAGACAAGCCAGGGAACGTTAGCCCGTCTGCACGTGCTCATCATCCCCGTGCTGATTCTCGCGGTGGCCATCGCCTTCTTGATGCGCCGGACGATGTTCGGGCGCACCATCTTCGCGATTGGTGGCAATGAAGAATCAGCTCGCCGTATGGGCATGAACGTGCGGTGGGCCAAGGCACAGCTCTACATCATCGTGGGAACACTGTCCGGCATCGCTGGGGTGCTCTTCATCTCATTGCAGCGCAAGGCTGACCCCTATGACCTCTACGGCACTGAGCTGGAAATCATCGCCGCCGTGGTACTCGGTGGCGCCAGCATCATGGGCGGCTACGGAACCGTGACGGGCACAATCTTGGGTGTTCTGTTGATCAACCTGATCAAGGACAACCTGATTCTGCTGGGTGTCCAGGGATCTTGGCAGCGCGCTGCGATTGGCCTGATGCTCTTGATTGGTGTCGCGTCCCAAGCTATTTCTGACAAGCGTCGCCTGAAACAGGCCGTGACGGTCTCGGAGGAGAAACCATGAAAGACATCAGCCGTGACCTCACCAGACGCCTCCTGAGCGACCGCAAGCTGACGCAACTCATTGTTGTCGCCCTGGTCGTCTTCGCGCTCTTTAGCGTGCTGGCACCGGATCTCTTCCTGACACCAAGGAACTTCGTATCAATGGCCTTCCAGGTCCCGGAGATTGCGCTGTTGGCTCTCGGTGTCATGTTGGCCATGCTGACAGCCGGCATTGACCTCTCGGTGGTGTCGATTTCCAACCTGGCAGCCTTGTCCACTTCCTACCTCCTGGTCACCCAGGTTGGCGAGGGCGGCGGCAACGTCTACTTCTGGATCGTGGTCTCCATCCTCATTGGCATGTTTGTCGGTTTGCTCGCTGGTTTCGCCAACGGTGCCATCATCGCGGGAATCGGGGTCACCCCGATTCTTGCGACGCTGGCCACACTGACCCTCTATAACGGCATTGCCGTGGGACTGCGCAACGGACAGTCGATCACCGGTCTGCCCGAAGAGTTCGTGGCCATTGGTAATGGCTCGCTCTTTGGCGTGCCAATGCCGATGGTGATTCTGTTGGTTGCAGCCGTCGGTGTTGCCATCTACATCAACCGCACAGGGCTTGGTATGCAGTCGATTCTGGTGGGCGCTAACGAAACTGCAGCCAACTACAGCGCTATTGGCGTCAAGAAGGTTCTCTACATGACCTACACGCTTTCGGGTGGGCTGTCTGCCCTGGCGGGTCTCATCATTGCGTCTCGCTCGGCGAGCGCAAACCCCGACTATGGTGCGTCCTATGTGTTGCTCGCCATCGTTATCGTCGTGCTCGGTGGAGTGAACCCCTACGGTGGGTTTGGTACTGTCACCGGCGTCCTCTTGGCCACCGTAGTTCTGCAGATGGTCGCTTCTGGCTTCAACGCACTGCGTTTTAGCCAGTTCTTCTACCAACTCGCTCAGGGCTTTGTGCTGATTGCGGTGATGGTGCTGAACACCTACCTCGATCGTCGCCGCCTCAAGGCCAAAAAAGACAAGGCACCTAAAGAATCGTGAGCTTAGAGGGCCGGTTAGAAAAGTACTGCCTGAGCATCGCCACCTCCGGCAGGGAAGAGCCGATGATCGAGGCCATCAAGGCTGACCTCGGCGCTTTCACCAAGGACATCACGGTGGATTCTTTTGGCAACGTCATGGCTCGGTTCGCAGCGGCAAAGACAACTGACCAGACCGTCATGGTCTTCGCTCACACTGATCAGCTCGGCATGATTGTCACCAAGCTCGAACCAACCGGATTCATCCGTGTTGTTCGCCTTGGCGGCGTTCCCGAGCGCGTGTTGCCAGGCAGCGTCGTCAAAATTCGTGCGCACAACGGCTCACT
>WLEA01000051.1 GCA_009704535.1 Actinomycetota bacterium | reverse complement strand
TCTCCGGGCGCGGGATGCGCGAGATGAAGATTCGGACCGGCACCTTCGGTGGGGTTTTCTCTGCCCACCGGGTGCCAGGTGTGGGCTTTAGCGTCTCGGTTGCCTTCCCCGCGCTTCGCTTCCACAACGGTGTCCACGGTGTCGATACCCGAGGACCCGAGGCTGACGAGCCGGCTGTTGGCTAAAGAATTCGACGCGTCCCACCTTCGATCAGCGCGTTCTCAGGGAATTCAGGTTGGTCTGGCTGTCTCGCTGTACGGAATCTCCTTTGGCGCACTAGCGGTGGCATTGGGCTTTAGCGTCCCCCAGACTGCGGTGCTCAGCTTGTTCATGTTCTCGGGCGCATCGCAGTTTGCCTTTATTGGAATCATTGCCTCCGGAGGCGTTGCTGCCGCGGGCGCAGCAATCGCCTCGGCTGGGCTCCTTGGTGTGCGCAATGGCCTGTATGCGCTTCGCATGTCACCACTAGTGGGAGCTGGGTTCTGGAAGCGTGCGGCGGCCGCTCAAGTGACCATTGATGAGAGCACGGCTGTGGCCATCGCACAGACAGACGTTCGTGCCGCAAGGCATGGCTTTTGGACTACCGGCCTTGTCATTTATGTGGGCTGGAATCTTGCCACTCTGGTGGGCGCGCTCGCGGGAAATGCAATCGGTGACGTGCGAGCCTGGGGTCTTGATGCGGTGGCAGCAGCTGCGTTCTTGGCGCTGCTGTGGCCAAGGTTGAGTGCGCGCGAACCCGTTGCTGTTGCGTGCGGTGCGGCGGTGGTCACGATGCTCCTCATCCCGGTTGTTCCCCCTGGCATCCCGGTATTGGTGGTAGCTGTGGTGGCCATAGGTGTTGCGATCTATCGCCACCGTGTAGCACCCCACGCCCCTGAGCGCACCGAGGGGGATTGAGATGACGCTCTGGATTGCGGTTATCGGTGCGTCATTAGTGGTGTGGGCATTGAAGAGCGCCGGTTATGTCGTGCCGCAGAGATTCGTGGAAAGTGCTGTGATGTCCCGGGTTGCTGCTGTCGTGACCGTGGCGTTGTTGGCTTCGCTGGTGGTCTCGCAGACTATCCACAGCGACTCTGGCGTTGGCATTGATGCTAGGCTTCCAGCGCTCGGTGTTGCGGCAGTGCTGCTCTACTACCGCGCACCGTTTCTTGTGGTGCTGGTTGTAGCAGGGTGTGTGGCCGCAGGCCTACGCTTCTTTGGAATCCTGCCCTGAGCCCTCAAAGTCATCCCTCCCGGGTAACCAGGAAAGCCCTGGCCGTGCCCAGCCTTCTTCCTTGATTTCTCGGCGCGCTTTAAGGATGGTCCGCCAGGGCAGCCGGTCAACATAGAGAGTGCCCTGCAGGTGGTCAAACTCGTGCTGAAAGATTCTGGCAAGCCAGCCTGTGGCTCGAACTTCCAGGTCTTCGTTATCGAGAGTTTTCCCTGTGAGGACAACATCGTCTGATCGGCGCAACGCAAATCGAAAGTCGGGGACCGAGAGGCACCCTTCAAGATCGCTTTCTGGGTCTGGCTTTCCTCGGGGGATTCGGGTTTTGCTCAGGCTTGGATTAATCACGACGCCTTTGTGGAGAATGTCGTCGTCGTCAGTCCATTCCCAGATGAACACCGCCAAGCCCACACCAATTTGTGGCGCTGCCAGGCCGACTCCTGGCGCCGCCTTCATGGTGTCCACCATGTCGGCAACAAGTTGCCTGAGATGTGAATCCCAGACCACCACTTCGCGCGCTGGGGTGTGAAGAACGGGGTCGCCAGTAATCCGGATGGAGCGAACCGTCATGCCCCCAGCGTAGTTGAGGGTTTGGGCTCCTTGGGCCTCTGAAAAGTCGATTCAGTGTGACTATGATTGCCTCAGCACTCCATCGTCGGTGTACTGCCTGTCGATGGCCCTCCGGCGGAAGAGCGATGATGACAGAACGCCCCTGGCTTGCCCATTACCCAAGCAATGTTGAGCACGAGCTCCAGAAGTTGCCCTTCGATCACCTCCCTGGCCTGGTCTCTGCGGCCAGCGCCACGTGGGGCAAGAAGACTGCATTCACCCAGGTAATGCCCAATGGCATGAACGCCTCCTTGAGCTATCAGAAGATTGAGTCGCTCTCCGATGACTTTGCTTCCTACCTGCGCGAAGAGCTCGGCTTAGCTCAGGGCGACCGGGTTGCTGTTCAAATGCCCAACTGTTTGGCCTATCCGATTGTGGCCTTCGGTATTTTTAAAGCCGGCTGCGTCCTGGTCAATACCAACCCTCTGTATACGGCCTCCGAAATGGTTCACCAGTTCTCGGATTCTGGAGCGACCACACTCGTCGTTATTGACATGTTTGCCGATCGCTTACCGGAGGTTTTGGCTAAGACCCAGATCAAGAATGTTGTTACTGTTCGCATTTCCGAATACTTCTCTCCCGTGGTCCACGGTGTGATCCGACTTGTCCAGAAGGTCTGGAGCCGCTCGCTTCCAAAAATTACGGTGGAGCACACTCCCTTCAAGACCGCTATTGCCCAGGGTCGCAAGAAGGCCAACCCCGCCTCTGCCAAGAAATACCTCCAGGGCGTCGGCCCCGACTCTCTCGCTGCCTTGCAATACACCGGTGGCACCACCGGTGTATCCAAGGGCGCCATGCTCTCTCACGGGAACTTGATCTCCAACACCATGCAGTTGCTGTCCTTTGTGGGCAATCACATCCGCCCCGGTGTTGAGGTCGTCATTACGGCTCTCCCGCTCTACCACATCTTCGCTTTCACGGTGAATCTGCTGGCCTTCTACCAGAGGGGCGGGCGCAATCTCTTGCTCCCAAGCCCCCGGCCACCAAGCAACCTTAAGCGTGCTTTTGAGAACTACAAGGTCACCTGGCTTACCGGAGTTAACACCTTGTTCAACGCGTTGATGAACGAGCGCTGGTTCTCCGACAGCCCACCGAAGCACCTTCGATACTCTGCTGCGGGCGGTATGGCCTTGCAGGCGTCTGTGTCAGAGCGCTGGCGCGCCATGACAGGCACGCCGATTGTTGAGGGTTATGGCCTGACCGAAACCTCACCTGCGTTGGCCTTCAATCCGTTCGGTGGCCTCAATAAGGATGGCACCATTGGCATTCCTGTCCCATCGACTGACATCCAGCTCTTCAACGAGGCTGGTAAGCCAGTCGCTGTGGGAGAGCCTGGCGAGCTCGTCGCCAAGGGACCCCAGGTAATGCTTGGGTACTGGAATAAAGAAGCTGAGACCAAGGCAGCGATGGCAGGCGGCTGGTTCCGCACCGGAGACATCGCCCAAATGGACTCGGATGGGTATTTCACCATCGTTGACCGTAAGAAGGACATGATCCTGGTCAGTGGATTTAACGTCTACCCCAACGAGGTCGAAGAGCAGATTGCTGCGGTTCCCGGCGTCCTCGAGGTCGGTGTGGTGGGCGTCCCAGACGACAAGTCAGGGGAGTCCGTGCGCGCTTACGTCGTCGCCACAGCCCCGGCACCGAGCACTGAGACCATCCTGGCCCAGTGCCGTGAGCACCTTTCCGCATACAAGGTTCCCCGGAGCGTCGTCTTTGTTGACGAGCTCCCCAAGAGCCCGATCGGCAAGATTCTTCGCCGCCAGCTACGCGACCAAGCTTTGGCCGCTCCGACCACCAGGAAGGGCGCGTAATCATGATTGAGTCACTGATTGTTCTGGCGGAAGAGACTGCCAATCAAGCCACGGTCGTCAACGAATTCGAACAGACCTTGCTTCGAATCTTCATCCTCATCATCATGTTCGGTCTCGGTGCCGGCCTCACGCCGAAAGATTTTGGCCTGGCCATCAGGCGTCCCTGGGGACTCATCATCGGGTGGTTGACACAGTTTGGCATTATGCCCCTTACCGCGTACCTCCTCGTCATTGCGGTCCTACTGCCCTTTACTCAAGGCCCCGAAGTTGCTTTCATTGCGCTCGGTGCACTCATTATGGGCGCGGTGCCCGCAGGCACGACGTCAAATCTGTTCACCTACTTCTCCAAGGGCAACCTGGCCCTCAGCGTGACGATGACCGTCAACTCAACGCTCTGGGCGTTTGTCATGACGCCTTTCATGCTCTGGATTTATTCGGGCCTGCTCGACTTTGACGAAGCGCTCAGCATCGAGTTTGGTGAGCTGGCGATTGTGATCTTGGGCCTGATTATTCCCGTGGCACTCGGGATGCTCGTGCGACGCCTCAGCGCGAACGCGGGCGCCGTCTTGGAGCTCATCGGCGGCGTCTTTGGCCTGCTGTTTATCCCCTTCCTCATCGCGATTTGGGTGCCCCGTAACTGGCAATTGCTCCTCACCACCGAGTGGCCAACTTACGCGGTGGCCATAGGGCTTGGGGTTGTGGGCATTACCGTCGCCTACATCATCGCAACGGCCATACGACTCCACCCGATGAACGCGAGAACGATTGCCTTGGAGACCGGTATCCAGAACGGACCACTAGGCATTGCCGTCATTGTTGCCGTCTATGGTGACAGCCCCGGTTTGGACTCAATTCTCTTGATTCCAGCGTTGTACTCGCTCTTCATCGTCATCATCTCAACGATTGTGACGCTCATCTTCCGCCGCGCCAACGTGGCAGAAGAACAGAAAATCCCGAACCTGCTCTAGGTCCCCACCAGCACAAGCGCTGCTGGAGAGATGGGCCCTAGCTCCCCTCTGAGTGCTTTACGTCCCAGAAAACGTCGTAGAGCTCAGAGGGGCGACGGAGTTGGTCATCGAGGTTGCGCACGTCGTAGATGGTGAACTTCCTTGGGTCGCGCTCGCCAACCCCGGAAACACCCAGAGCCATTTCGTTGCCTGGGTACTCAAAGCCCATCAAATCGAGAACCGTGGGAAGCATGCTGAAGTGGTAGAACTCTGACCGGTTAGGTTCAAAACCAAGCGGTGACCAGAACTTGTTATAGATCGTGCGGTGTGGCTCCAAGTCCATGGTTTCTTGCACGGCGTTTGGCATTGAAAGGTGATCGCCAGTGATCACAACAACCGTGTCCTTCAGATAGCCCTTCTTTTCCATGTAGCGGACGAAGTCGGCGAGCAGGTCTGAGGTGCAGGCAACAATGTCGGGTAGGCCGTCAGCGCCTCGCCTTTCACACGTCGGGCTCAGGTGACCCTCCGGGCGGTGCGTGTCTACAGTCAACACCGTCATGTTGAAGGGCTGCTCAGCGGCGTGGAGAGTATCTAGTTCCCACTTCGCATGGCGCAGCAAGTCGTCATCGTGCAGGCCCCACTTGGTGAATTCGGTCTCGCCAATAGATTTCCAGTAGGGGAGGCCCTTGACGCTCCGATAGCCGTGTTCTTCAAAGAACTTGCCCTTCCCAGCGAATTCAGGGTCAGCTCCTCCCAAGAAGTGGTTTGCATATCCGGCGTCCGCCAAGATGTCGCCGAGGCAGGTAATGCCAGGCATGAACGCGTCCACGCGCTCGCCAATGCGGTTAACGCTTTTCAGCCCTAACTGCTGGCGGATATCGAACTGGTTTTCTTCCTTCAAGAGAACACCGCATTGGCTGGCTACAAGTCCGGCGATAGTCCAGCCCGTTCCCCGGACTTCTTGGAAGTCCGCGAAGCTCCCCCACTCCCTCGTTTCGTAATCCAGCGAGTCAAGGAGGTTCTCACCCCAGAGCTCGGGGTTCCTATAGGTGTTTTCCAAGGACTCCACGTAAATCATGACTAGGTTCAGTGGTTGCTCAGGTTGTTGGATGTTGTCAGGGAACTCATAGAACGACTCAATGAAGTTTGAGGGCTTCGAGTTCTGGAAGAACGAGACCACTCCGACATTCACTGCAAATGTAGGGGTTGTGAATCCCAGCACAATTGCTGGCACCAGCAGGCCCACCGGTAATCCGGGGGAGAGCACCCTAGAGCGCAACAAGCTCCGTGGGGCCTCGCGCTTGGCCTGAACATGCGCGGAGAAAGTCTGCTTGGCGCCTCGGACTAGGCGACGCGTGAGTTTTACGCCGAGTACACCAATCGCCACCGGACCAAGAATTATGGCAATTGCCGAGGCGATAACGAAGTCAATACTCATTGGCTTGACGACTTCGACGATGTTGACGATGTGGTAGATGAACTGGGGCAACTCCAACTGTCCAAAGTTCCAGACGACCCAGGCGTTCACGATGGTGATCATGGCCGCCAGCCACCACACCACGAACACCACAACCGACACCCAGAGGGCCAGGGGGGCTGGCCTAGCGGTGTGACGTCCGTGCTTCACGCGCGGGTCTCCTTTGTAGCTGACGATTTGTGGCGCCCCGACGAGCACCCGGTGGGGCCTAGCGGGGGAATCATCGGTGGCGCTTCAATGGGCCACGACGAGCGGGTCCGAATTCGGCGCTGCGGATGAACACAGCGTTAACGAATTATGAACCGTAGGTAAGCATACCGGGCTCCGCGGTGGCCATCCTGTAGGTGAACATGCCCGCAGCGAGTCGTTATTGACTTGACACATTGCCGGTCGAGCTCCTTGAAGGCCACGAGCATTCGGATAGCCGCCCGATAGAATCAGGGCGCACCCCTTGGGTGCACGGGGCGGTAGCTCAGCTGGTTAGAGCAGCGGACTCATAATCCGTCGGTCACGGGTTCAAGTCCCGTCCGCCCTACCGGTTGAAAATTTTGTGGTGCCGATTATGAGTTCACCTATTTTTGGCGATACACCTGGCGCCTGTGACTGATGGCCACGACGAGCACAAGTACTTCTTCATCGGAAATGCTGGCGAGTATCCGGTAGTCCCCGACTCGGTAACGCCAGAATTTGTCGTCGCCAGCCAACGGTTTTCCCGAAGCGCGCGGATTCGTGAGGTCCAGGTTCTCGAGGTAGCGCTTGACTCGAGTCGCAACCGGTCGGTCGAGTTTGCTGATCTGTTTGTTGACTGCCGGCGTAAAGCGAAGCCGATAGGTCATTGACCAGGCGTATCCCAGTCAAGGTCTTCGATTCGAAGCGGCTCCTCGCCTGAGTCAACGAACGCTTGCAGGGAGTCTTTCGCGAGGAAATAGTCTTCGCGATCATCGAGAAACTCTTGAATAGCCTCGGTTGCGTAAAAGGTCTTTGTCCTGCCAGTCTTCAAGGCCAACGCCTCAAGACGTCGTGCTACGTCTTCATCGAGTCGAACGTTGATTTGGGTTTTTGGCATGGGGCCTCCTCTTGCTATACGAGTATATCTGGTCCGACTAGTGATGTACATGTCTGGTGGCTTGATTTTTCCGGAAAGCTCCCATTGGTCAATCGTTTTATGCACAGGCGCCTGTTTTCGTGTCGGAGCCTAGACGGGGTAACTCTTGTTTAAGCTGATCCCCGGCGGAGCGCCCCGGCAGTGCACAGCTTGCCCCCACAAACTCCAATGCCAGGCCCGCTAAACCTCACCGGTTGACCGGCATCCGCAGCGTCAGCTAACACCCGCTAACACCAGCAAATACCTCGGCGCCGAACTCATAATCCGTCTCAGTCGGTTGATGTCCGACCCGCCCGACAGAGGCAAGTTCGACATTTGACTCGTCAGCTGGGCAAGCACCGGACAGACGATTGCACGTTTGGCTGGTCCTCATTAGGAGTGGATATTCTCGGAAACGTGGAGCACTTCATCTATGGGCCTGACGCGGAGTTGGCTCGCTTCACTGTCCTGGTTGCAGAGGCTGGCTTCGAGGTGAACTCTGTTGCGGGTGGGGTGGTTGTTACCAGTAGTCAAAATCAAGGCCACAGTGACGATGGGGTGCTGATGTGGTTCGAGAGCCTCGCGTTGGAGTTGGGTTTGTCATACGACGGTCACGGAACAGCGGTTCCTGAGCATCAATCTGACCATTGGCTGCCTCTAGCAATTCAAACATCCCCCTTTTCCGAGAGGACCGGTGTCACTGCTGGTTCCTCATTCGCTCTACCACTGCCAGACGGGCGTTTTGCCCACGCCTTGTATCTCGGAGAAGATTCGCGAGGGTTCTTGTTGCTCGATGTGAGCACCCTTGTGAGTGCCTTTCCTGCTCGGTCGGAAGCAATCGATAAGGCTCCTCGGCATTATCGCCAGCCGATTCTTGTCTGGCACACCGGATTCTCTGCCATGCCCCTTGAGACCGCGGGAGAGTTAGCCTCGTTGCCCACTGAGGTTCTATTTCGCTGCGCAGTTGGATGGCCAATGCCCGAGGAGATTGAATTGCTTGAGCGAGGTTACGATGTGACCCACACGGATTCCCCGGAAGGCTGGAATGCTTTGCTCCTGGCCATGGCGCAGGCGCAAGTTCGGCTTCCTGGAGTCGAGGGTTACAGCATATTTTCGGCACAAGTCGACCAAGAGGGCGTGGTGCAAGTCATTGAAGATTTTGCGATTCAGAAGTACGAAGATGTGCCGGCCGTCCCCATGCCATGGGAGCCAAGCAGGATAGAGGAAGTCGTCAGTGCGGTGAGTGGTGGTCCTGATCTGATTGCTGCAAGAGATATTGTGACCTGACCTGTCGGAGGAGAACGGAGCTGGTAAAGGCCTCCTTCTTCTGTGGATTGCAAGCCTTTAGGGGAAGTCAAGAGGGCCTATCAGTCTTCGATTCTGCGTTGGGCGTTCCCTGGAATACGTACCGGGCGGATGAACGCGCGCTGTTGGTGGGTTACACCTACTCGACACCCACCCTCCTAAACTCTTCGTTCAGTTGTCGAACTAAATCGTCGGCGACGGCTTTTGGTAGTCGGCTGAGGTCGTCGCCCAACCACTCGAGCCAGGTGCGACGAACCTGATCGAAATCGATTTCACCGTTCTTGACCATCACCCGGACTAGCGCAGCTGCCTCAGTTGAGTACTCACCATCGGGAGCACCCCCGGTACGACCGGGCTCCAAACCCAGGAGGTCGAAGCGATTCAGCACCGAAAGGACGCGACTCACTGCGGTCTGATATTGCTCCGCAGTGAGTTGCATAGTGTGAATTCTTTCAGAACAAGATTGACTAACAGAGACAGCGCCGGAGTGATCAATCCGAGAACCTTGGTTGGGCAACGTTGGGCGCGTTCCCGGATCTCCTCAGTTCCCTCTCGTTGCAACGGATGAGTTACCAACGAACGGGTCCTTGGGCCGGGAGAACCCGCTTTCCCGAATCTGATTGCCAGATTGACACTGAGCCCGTTTGGCCTTTGTGGGACTCCAGGATGGGGCTTTTTCTTGTGAGACTCGCTCGGTCTTCAGTTGCAGAAAACCTCAGACCGCACGTGCCACCGCAGCCACATTCGTCAAACACGACCTGCCCGCCCGCGGCAACGAATTGGCGTGCAGCGTCAGGGGTGACGTTGTCTTCTACTTGGTGGTAAGCGACCCCAACTTGGTCGATGAAGATGTCGTTGTGGACCCCTGGAGGGAGTCGTTTGGCCTTTACGACAGCGGGCGACGCTTTTGCGTCCGACACGATGTCCGACATGGTCGGCCGCTCCTTGCGCCTGTCTTTCATCCTTCGCTCCCTGCATCCAGTGAGACTTCTCCACCAGGATAAATGAGGCCAAGTGCACATTAAGTGCACATCACCCCTCGCTCACTCCAAAAACATCCACGCCAAGCCTCGCCTAGTTACAGGCTTTCGCAACGACAGCTAATGCCCTCCAACACCAGCTACTACGTAGGCACCGAACTCATGATCCGTCGGTCACGGGTTCAAGTCCCGTCCGCCCTACGGGCCGCTCGAGCAACTTCGGGCTCTTTCACGCACTCCTACTTCTTGGAATACCGAGTAATTCCAAGCCACGCTCTCTCCAAAACTTCTTCGATTGCCTCCGCGTGGACCCCTGGCCGATAGGGATCGGCACCGCCAGCAAGCGTTGTAAAGCCGTGGACGATGGACCACGCAAAATGCGCCACGGATTCGACTTCTTCTGTTGCCACAAGACCTTCGTTACAGAGATCAAGGATTGCATCGTGGAGGATAGTCCTCGCAGACGGGTCGTCCGGGCGCGAAGGGAGTTCACTGCAGTT
>WLEA01000050.1 GCA_009704535.1 Actinomycetota bacterium | reverse complement strand
TGGTGGTGTCGCCGCCCACCAACCAGGTCTCAGCTCTGGCTTCCTGGCACTCCTGCAGGGCCAAGCCACGAACGTTGATGTTGTCCAACTGTTGGTAGCTCGCTCCTGCCAATAAACCTGCCTCGGCGGGTTGGGTCAAAATTGTTGGCGGTGTGGGCACAACGGCGTTCTCCAACGAGAACGCGTCTTGAAGATCCGATTGCGCAATCCGTGAAGTCTCCACCGCGGACCCCACCGCAACATCCGTGGGCTCGCCATAGCCCACGGGAGAGGAATCTTGGCCGCTAAAGGCAATCGCAGGCCCCATGCAGACCAGTACCCGATCAGGCTCCAACGGCAGCACCTCAAGAGCTGTGAGTGCTGGCACCGGGCCCTGGAAGGCCCTGACCAACCCACTGGGTAGTCCGAGCGCCGCCACGGCCACGGCAAGCGCAAGCGCAAGCGTGGCGACGACGGCGACGACCGTGCGCGTAGCGAGGTTTCGGGGTCCGTGGGCGGGAGTGTGATCAGACGTCATCGGAGGTCTCCTCTCCGAGCGACGGCAGTGCATCGTCTCGCACTCTGGTGCCAGCCTTCGCGCGTCGCTCGGTGGGCACAGCAAAAATGCCGGCAATGGCAACCACGAGCCAGAGAAGCGCGGGGGCACCTGGTGCCTCCGACGATGCGGCAGAAGACGCCACGGTCACACCCGGAACTTGCCAAAGCTGCAGAACATCGGCGGAACTTGCGCCAACGAGTTCAGGACGCTGCGCCAGCGTAAGCGCTGCCTGGCTCTCACGTGGCGCCTCAAGAAGAATGAAGCGAATGCCATAGGTCTGCAGAATTCCTGCCGGGTCGGCAGCGCTCGGCCGAACCAGTGCCCCCACGAGGCGGGCAAGGTCCTCATCACGCGGGGTGACTTCGGCGC
This sequence comes from Actinomycetota bacterium, assembly GCA_009704535.1. Taxonomy (GTDB): domain Bacteria; phylum Actinomycetota; class Actinomycetes; order Actinomycetales; family Microbacteriaceae; genus Pontimonas. The sequence goes on along the minus strand of WLEA01000050.1, from coordinate 9,673 downwards.
CACGAGCTCTAAGAAGGCTCGAGCCAGAGGTCAGCGTCGCCCCAGACCCTCGCTCAACAGCCACGCGATAGGACCCGTCAACCTCTGTGATGATGAGCGTCCCAATGGCGCGATTCGTCGCCGCCTCGGCAGCAACAAAGGCTGGCAGAGTACGCCCTGTAGAACTCGGTTCCACCGGAGTTGACCCCGTCCAGCTGGCCATCACAAACGGCGCCACCTGCAGTGTTGTCATCACAGCCAGCGCGATTGTCGCAATCCGGGCTAGCCAAGGGCCAACGCCGGAGAGCGCGTTACCTAGTGGATCTTCGAAGTCAACGTGATCGAGTGTGGCACCGGCGCCCACGACAAGGCCCAAGTAGAGCACGGAAACGCCGCTTCCGGCCCACACCGCCACCGGCTCAAACCCCTCATAACCAGAAAACAATGCGGCGGAAGCGCTGGCGGTCAATAAGCCGAGGACCACAAGGCCCGCGAACGTGGCCCCAGCAAGCGCTCTGCCCAAGGCAAGGGAGAAAACAGCGGCGACAATGAGCGGAGCAGCGACAACAAGAACTACCCACGAAGGAATAGTGAGGCCTGCAACCTCTGCAACTAGAGGGGTCGGCCACCCCGCCAGCATTTCCCACCAGGCCGCTGGCTGATATGGGTAGGCCCTACCAGGATCAGCAAGGAGCACGCCCCAGTTGTCCCACCACCTGCCATCGAGACTCTGCCACCAAGAGCTAAAGCGTGGAAAGCCGATCACGATGGCGGGCGCCAGACCCAGTGGAAGGACACCGATGAACATGCGCGGTCCGTGTGACCTTACTCTGGCAAGCCCCACAACCAGATAGCCGAGGACAACCGCCGGCCACAACACCGGTGCTGAGGCGAGCACAACAAGGGTGGCAAGCGAGGCTTGCCCCACTCGTTGCCAGGACTCGTGAGCGCTGACCAATGAAGCGACCAGCCACGGCAGAGTGATGTGGGCGATCACGGCTCCAATGCGTCCCTCGGAGAGGGAAACGAGAAGCGTGGGGCTCAGAGCCCACAGTGCAGCAACGGCACTGGTGGCCCAGGCCCTAGAGAGGAACTGAGCGGCCGCCCACCACGCGATGGCGCCAGCCAGAGGTATCGCTGCAACAAAAAGGGCAACGACTGCCAGGGATGGTGACCACCAGGTCAGAGATCCAAGTAACGAAAGCACAAAGTTGAAGGGATCCGCCGGGACGGGACTTGCGTCCAAGCTCAACGTCGTCGGCGTAATCCACCACGCCTGCGACCACAGCTCATCGAGTGAACCGGGCAGCGGGACAAGGCCTCCACCGACTAGGAATGGGCTCCCCCACCAGCGCCCGTGCGTGAGCCCAGCGATGACCGCAAGCGCAGCAACGGTCCAGGGGAAGGCAGGGAGGAACGACGGTCTTGGCACCTGCAGCGCTTTTTCTTCTGTGGCTGCCAAGCGGGACTCCGCAGCGATGGACCGTCGTTTGCGAACATCACCCGCTGCCATGCGAAGAGAGTCGATCACATCCCACGAGGTGGTCTTTGACCTCGCAAGAGCCCCTCGTGCCCGGAGAGCATCGGGAACCTTCCCGAGCGCCCACAGAGCAGCGACCACCTCGGAAAGGCTGCGCTCAGGATGTTTCGCCACCGCGTGCCAGAGACCTCTCGCGATCGCCCACGGGAGCGCCCACACGATGAGCACAAGCAATGCCCATGTGGGCGCGTACACAAATCGTCGATAGAGCCATGCGCGTCTCGAGAAATAGGCTTGCCCGATCGCTGAGACGCTGCGCCCTGTGTGCCAATCGGCTGGGCCCGAGTGCACGTCGACTACCGCGCGTGGCAGCACCACCACGCGGTGGCCGGCCAAACGCGCTCGAACACAGAAATCGAGGCCACCATCCAGCGGCGAGAGCGCCGGGTCAAATCCCTCTAGAGACTCAAATGTTGCGGCGTGAACGAGCATTCCGGCTTCGCCAACGGCCAAAACATCGCTGAGTCGGTCATATTGCGCTTGGTCGAGTTCCCGCTCTGCCATCGCAATGCGCTCGCCAAAGCGGGTCATCGTCTCGCCCATTTCCCGGATCATCAGCGGCCGATCCGCCACCAGCTGCTTGGGGCCCGCGATGCGAACCAGAGGCGCGCTTTCAACGCTGAGCGTTAGGTACTCGAGTGTCGGGCTACCGGGAGCTGTGTCATCGCGCAGTAACCACAACCACGCCTGCTCGGGGATGGCGCCTCCCGGGTAGAGGACCTCAGTCGCATCACCGATTGCCTCGGCCCAACTCGTGCCAAAGGGAAGGACAACATACTCAAAGGATGTGGCGCCAACAACGGAGTCGATCTGTGCGCGCACAGTCGAGTCAGCAGAAAGATCCACCACACAGATTCGATCAGCCGGCCTGGTCTGGGCCATCAGTCCACGAAAGCTCGCTTCTAGTTGCTCTCCGCCACGGCGAACAACCAGGATTGCGTCGACGCTTGCGCGCATGACCGACTGCTAGGCGCGTCTGCGCAGTCGACGCCGCTCGCGCTCTGAGAGGCCGCCCCAGATACCAAAACGCTCATCGTTGGCGAGTGCGTACTCGAGGCACTCTGCCTTTACTTCACACTGGGTGCAGATTTTCTTGGCATCGCGAGTTGAGCCGCCCTTTTCGGGGAAGAATGCTTCAGGGTCTGTCTGAGCACACAGCGCATCAGCCTGCCAAGAGAGCTGACCTTCGTCATCGTCTGGCCGTCTAATCCCAGGAATCCCCAGTCTTACCGGGTCAACGAACCAGTTATCGGGCACTTGGTTCCGATACTCGCTCACACTGGTGCTCCTCTAGCGCTGTCGTCCGGCCTCAGACTTGTGGCCAGACCAATTACACCGGTGTAATTCACTTTCGTCAAGTCGGGGGGCCAGGAACCCTCAGGCGAGGGTTTAGCTGAAGGCCGTTTAGAAAGTGAGAAGTTTTTTGATTTCAGCCCCCAGTCGCGCTGCCGATTGCGACCAGCCAGCTCTCTGGTCAACCAAGCGCCGGGCATTACCCGTAATCACGGACCTATCGGCCTCGCTCATCGAGGCAACAGATTCCAGTGCCCCACCGAGCGCGTCGGCATTCCCCACCGGGAAAGTCCAGCCGGTAACACCATCGAGAATCCACTCTGCGCTGCCATTAGTTAGCGATGTCACCACAGGAATACCGTGATGCATTGCATCCATCACCGTGACCGACGTGCCATCGGTGCGGGTTGTGACAACCACGGCGTCAGCCATCGCGATGACGGCTTGGAATGCCTCCGGTGAGCGCAAGGGCAGCCAGACGATGTGATCAGAGAGTCCACGACCTGCGATGTCCTGCTTCAACGAATCAACCATCGAACCCGACTCCACCACTACCGCCCGAGCACTCGGACGCTTGGCAACCAGGTTGGCAAGGGCATCAATGAAGACCTCTGGTTGATAGTGGGGCTCAAGACTTCGCGGATAGACAATGACAAACGCATCGTCTGGAAGACCGAGGCTGGAACGCTGGAGCGGGCTGAATGCCGCCCCTGCTGGGCCCCAAGGAATACGGCATATGCGATCTGGTGCCACACCGAGAGCCACCACAGCATTCTCGGCGGCATAGTTATCGAGCACCACCAGGTCAAGGCTCTGGAGAGTGTGCGAGAGGGCGCGAGCGTGCTCGGCGGACTGCGCAGCGGTCACCATCACATCGGTCGCCCACGAAATTCCCACGTGGCGATACCCTCCACCCACTAGGTGCCCAGTGACGGTATCCAACGGGCCAGAGACGACCACCGTGGGTGTGAGCGCAAGCGTCGCTGCGAGCTCGTCCCAGCCGTTCACTACCGTGCCAGCTAGCTCACCTGTGAGTGCGGCACCTTCTCCTTGGATTTGCACGTGCTCGTAGTCGGCACCAAGACCGGCAAACAGCTCGGAGAACCTGGTGGCGTGAGAATCCTGTCGGTCGGTCACAAATATCAGACGCATGGCTACTACTTAGCTCTTCGCGATGAGGGCATGAGTAACAACGTCGTGGAACTCAACGTCAGCCAGCAGGCGCGCACCAATGACTGCATCGAGCTGGTCTGGAGTAATGCACCCTGGGGTTGCTGGGCGGAGGGCCACAAGATCGTCTGCACCAATCACACTGCCAGTCGCGAGTGGCCTGGCAAAGCGCAGGCCACGACGTTGAATCACTACCGTCTCTTTCTCATTCTCAGCGACCACTTTCAGAGCGCTACCAAGAGCTGCCTCCAGATCCCTGGTGCGCTCGACCATCTCTCTCCACGTCTCAGGAGTCATGGAGAAGTGATGGTCAGGGCCTTCGCGGTGAACATCATCGGTGAAGTGCTTCTCGATGACACGGGCGCCCATGGCCACAGCGCCCAAGACGGTGACATTGCCGTGGGTGTGGTCCGAGAGGCCGAGGATGGCATCGGGGAACTCAGAATGGTAGGTGTTGAGGACATTCAAGTGAATGTGGTGGAGGTTTTCTGCGACCCCTGTGTAGTTGGTATTGCACTGCATCACCGAGTAGGGAACACCGTGGGCTTTGATGGTTGCCACAGCGCGGCGAACCTCATCGATGGTCGCCGCGCCGGTGGCCAAGATCATGGGCTTGCCCTTGGATGCCATGTGATTGATGGCCTCTAGCCAGGTGATATCCCCGGAGCCAATCTTGTAAGCGGGGACGAAATCATCAACAAAGTCGATGGCTTCAATGTCATAGGGGCTCGTGAAAAAATCGATTCCGATTGATGCGGCGTGGTCGGCAAGAGGTTTGGTCCACTCCCACGGCAAAGACGCATCCTTATAGACCTCATACACGCTCTTTGACCATGTCGCTTGGTGGGACTGCTGGCCACCGAGCTCCCGGAAGCCCTTGTCGCTCACGATGTGATCGGCCCGAAAATGTTGAAACTTGGCAGCGTCTGCCCCGGCGGCCTTGGCCAAGGTCATCAACTCACGGGCACGATCAAGACTGCCATCGTGATTGGCGGCAACGTCGGCGATGAAATAGGTGGGCTGTGTTCCCCCGACGTCGCGACCGTTGATCTTCATTCCCGGCTCCTTTTAGAGTGTGCTGTGCCCAAAGTAATCCATGAGAGCAAGTCTCTCCGCTCTGGCGCGGGCTAACCCAGAGAAACTCGAGGGCATTGGCCTGCCCAGGACGCCCTCGATCTTCGCGGTAGACAGCGCCAGATTTCGTCCTCTAGCGACCAGCGTCGCCACGTCTGCAAGGGTTCCAGGGATCATCGACGAGGAGTCCAGTCCAAATTCTGCGGCCACTGCCAGCCCGAAGTCGTATTTGGAGGCCGCGTCAGAGGCCGCCGCGTGAAAAACCCCCCGAGCGTCGCCTGAGACTGCTCCGACCATGGCATCCACCAGGTCACCCGTGTAGATACTCGAAACGCGATAGTCGGTAAACCCGGTAATGGCTGTGCCCTGACTAAAGGCATTGACAAAGAAATCAAGAATTCCTGTGTTGCCCGCGCGCGACCACCCATAGAAATTTGTTCTGAGAATCAGAGCATCGGGGTTCGCTTGGCTCACAGCCTCTTCGCCTGCACGCTTGGAGGTTCCATAGACCCCCAGAGGTTTCGGTGAGTCGGCCTCCTCGTAGGGGGTGGTGGATTCACCGTCAAACACCGCATCGGTGGAGATGTGGACAAATTTCATGCCGGTGCGCGCGCAGGCCGCAGACCATCGGCCTGGAAGTGTGGCGTTAATCAGTAGAGCCTGCGCGGGGTCTGTGTCGCAACGCTCATGGGAGGCCATAGCAATCGCGTTGATCACCAGGTCATAGCCCCCGCCCTGAAGCAGGCCGTCAATCTCGTCAGCCGAGTTCACGTGCCGGTGGCCCGGGAAGAACTCAGCTCCATCACGCGAGATGCCGGCTACCTGCCACCCAAGCCCTGGAAGCGCAAAGCCGAGATAAGAGCCAAGAAACCCTGACGAGCCAAGAACAAGCGCTTTCACCGCGGGGAGTCCAGAACACACGCCTTGTGAAGCGCTTCGGCCAGCGGCCAATCCTCTGGCTCATCGATATCGACGCTCGCCCACTCGGGGAGAAAGTATGGGGTGAAGGGCTCCGACATCATTGTTTCTTGCGACTTCCAGAGTGATGCTGTTGCGATGTAGAACTTCCCGGCGTCAAAATACCTGACGGGCAAATCCTGGGTTCGAGACAGCAGGTGTTCTGGATGTGCCACCGCCATCGTCTGGTCGGGTCTGGCTTCGAGGGAGCGCTCGAAAGGAGAACGGTGGCGTCCCACCGAAATGACGAAGCGCTCCGGCGATGAGCCGGCTTGGTCGAGGGCATCGCTCAGAATCTCAGACGTAATCGCCGCCGTTGGGTATAGGCACACAACGATGTCGTCATCAGCAAGAGCCAGCTCGGTGATGGCGTGGCGGATTACCGGTGCTGTGCCGGCGTGCTGATCGGCGAGATTGGCGGGCCGAGTGAAGGGCACCTCGGCTCCGGCCTCGCGGGCGATGGCGGCAATCTCCTCATCATCGGTCGACACCACGACTCGCTCGAAGCGCCCCGATTGAGCGGCTGCCGATAGCGGCCAGGTAATCATCGGGTTGCCGTTAAAGGGGCGAACGTTCTTGCGCGTAACACGGGCACTGCCACCCCGGGCAGGTACGACCGCGACAACCTGTCCCACCACTGGCTCCTAAGCCTTTGCGGGAGGCGCGGACTGCGAGGACGGAGTAGCAAGGTTCTTGTCAATCCACGTCTGCAACTCAGGAACCGACATCCATTCGGTGTTCGAATCACTGGTGTAGGTGAAGCCTTCGGGCACTGGCTTCCCTCCCTTAGCAAGATCGGTAACACGATCCCATGTGTTGATTGTTGGCAAGATCTTGTAGTAGTCCTTGTATTCGTAGGTCGTCAGAGCGTCCTCAGGGCCAATCATCTGCTCGTGCAATTTCTCGCCGGGTCGGATGCCGACCACCTGGGTTGGCTTTCCCGGCGCAATAGCGGAAGCGATGTCAACAATGTTCATCGAGGGAATCTTGCGCACATAGATTTCTCCACCGGCCATGTCCTCAAAGGCCGTCCAGACGAGTTCAACGCCCTGCTCCAGGGAAATCATGAACCGAGTCATCCGCTCATCGGTGATCGGTAGAGGTTCATTCTTGGAGGCAGCCTCCCAAAAGAAGGGCAACACGGAACCCCTGGAACCCATGACGTTTCCATAGCGCACCACAGAAAAACGAGTGTTCTTTGACCCGGCGTAGTGATTACCGGCGACGAAGAGTTTGTCCGAGGCAAGTTTCGTTGCGCCGTATAGATTCACCGGGCTACTGGCCTTGTCCGTAGAGAGGGCCACGACCTTGGAGACCCCCTTATCAATGCAGGCATCGATCAGGTTCATCGCTCCCAAAATGTTGGTTTTGACAGCCTCAAACGGGTTGTATTCGGCGGTCGGGACAATCTTGGTTGCTGCGGCATGAACGACGTAATCCACGCCGTCAACCGCCCTATACAGGCGGTCACGGTCTCGGACATCGCCGATGAAGAAACGCACACGCTTGTCACCCTCAAAGAGCTTCGCCATCTCCCATTGCTTCATTTCATCGCGGGAATAGATGATGAGGCGCTCGGGATCGAACTTCTTCAGCGCCATCGGAACAAAAGCGTGGCCAAAGGACCCTGTCCCGCCGGTCACCAGAATGGTGGACTGTGATAGCGCCATGTATACCTCTCGGGGTTGCAGAGCCTCGATAGGTGATAATCCTAGCGACGCTCAAGCCTCTCAGACGTGGGACAGGTGAGCTCGGGCTTCGAGGGCAGAAGAAATCATCTCATCCAAGGTGTGGGTCATGGCCCAGCCAAGGTCTCTGGTCGCTAGGTCACCGGAGGCAACGACCCGCGCCGGGTCCCCAGCTCGCCTGGGGCCGATCCGGGGAGTGAAATCATTCCCCGTCACCCGGGCAATCGCCGACATGATCTCGGTGACCGATGTGCCATCGCCACTGCCCAAGTTATAGGCGGGTTCAATCGGCTCGCCTGTGGCCATGCGCTTGGCGGCAGCCACGTGGGCGGCCGCTAAATCGCTCACGTGAATGTAATCCCGGACACAGGTGCCATCCGGGGTTTCGTAGTCATCACCGAATATGACCGGCACCTCGCCTTGCTCAACACCGGCAAACACCATGGAGAACAGGTTGTAGGGGCTCACATCGGGGAGTTCTGCGTGGCCAGAGCCGACCACGTTGAAGTAACGCAGGCTCGTCTGGTTAAGTCCGCGCGCCACACCCTGATTCCTTAGTAGCCATTCGCCAATGACTTTGGATTCACCGTAGGGGGATGTGGGGTTGAACGGGGTGTCCTCGGTGACCAGGCCAGATGCTGCATTTCCATAGACAGAAGATGACGACGAGAAGACAACGTTCCGAACTCCAGCCACATCCATAGCTTCCAGCAGTGACATCGTGGCAATCACGTTCTGTTGATAGGTGTGTAGCGGCTTGTCGACAGAGATGCCGGCGAACTTGAATCCTGCAATGTGAATGACACCCGTTGCGTTGTGGTCCTTGAGAGCTCGGGTGACGGCATCGGTGTCAAGCAGAGAGGCCTCAACAAAGGGGACACCCTGTGGAACAAATCCCCGACGGCCCGTCGACAAATCATCAAGGACAACCACGCCGATGTCGGCACCCAGAAGGTCTCGAACGACATGGGACCCGATATATCCGGCACCACCGGTCACTAGCCACGTCACCCCAAGAGGTTAGCGCAGAAGCAGACTCCAGGCCCGAAAATCCAGGCGCCTAGGCCAGGTGTCGTGCGCGGGCGCTGACCATCTCGGAGGCAATCATCGACGCCCACGCCACTGGCCAGTGCCAGAGAGGACTCAGCGGCCTGACCCAGGTGGGCAGATGGCTGCGCTTGATTGCCATTGCCTCCACGCTGGAGGCGTGGCGGCCAGCGACCGTCAACGATTCTGGGTGCCAACGGAACTGAGCTGAGACGACCGGACGGCTCACAAATGTGCCCCTGCCGCGCAGTTTCAAAAACACGTCGAGATCCAGGGCGTAGTTCAGTGCCGGGTCAAAAAATCCAATAGAGCGCAGCGCTGAGATGCGAACGATTGTTCCAGGGTGCGGGATGAGGTTGGGTCCCCAGGGAAGCAAAAATCTGGCCCACGCTCCAGCCCCACTGGTGCCAATGACTGAACCCGAGTGCGTGATGTAGTGGCACTGTCCGTGGGCCAGCACCGCGTGGTCATCCTTCTCCAGCTCGTCAACAAGAGCTGCGATACCGCGAGCCACCAATCGGTCATCATCGCCGACCCAGACGTAATAGCGCTCTGACGTCGCGGAGGCTAGGCCAGCGTTAACAGCAACCGCCATCCCGGTGCCCGGGTCATCGATGATGCGGGCACCAGCGTTCTTAGCCAACTGACGTGCCTTCGATGCATCTTTGGGAACAATGACGGCAACGGTGAGCGGGACACTCTGTGCCACGTCCACGCACGAATCAAGAGCCTCGGCGAGAAGGTCAAGCCGGGTCCCGAGCGTCGGAAGCACGACAAGAAGCTTGGGCTCTGCCATGGGAGTGCGCCTTTCGGGTGTTCTCGCTTTAGGCTAGTGAGTGAATCCGCAACTGAGGGACATCATGAAGAAGACCGACACGATTTATGTCGCTGGTCACCGAGGCCTTGCCGGCTCGGCAATCTGGCG
>WLEA01000005.1 GCA_009704535.1 Actinomycetota bacterium | reverse complement strand
TTTGACCGCCCGGGAACGCTGACTATTAGCTTCCAGCCAGCCGATGGCACGGAGGGCCAGAGCTTTGAGGTGTTCCAGGCGCCAGGCGCTGGTGTTGCGATGGCGATGTATAACCTCGATGAATCAATCCGCGATTTCGCTAGGGCCTCCCTCAACTACGGCCTCGCCCGGAACTACCCGGTCTATCTCTCGACAAAGAACACCATCTTGAAGGCCTACGACGGTCGCTTCAAGGACATCTTCCAAGAAATCTTCGAGGCCGAGTTCAAGGACGCCTTTGATAAGGCGGGCTTGACCTATGAGCACCGCCTGATCGACGACATGGTCGCCTCCGCACTGAAGTGGGAGGGCGGCTACGTCTGGGCCACCAAGAACTATGACGGCGACGTCCAGAGCGACACGGTCGCTCAGGGCTTTGGCTCTTTGGGCCTGATGACCAGTGTCCTGACCACGCCGGATGGCGCGATTGTTGAGGCAGAGGCCGCGCACGGCACCGTCACTCGCCACTACCGCGATCACCAGGTTGGAAAACCCACGTCCACTAACCCCATTGCCTCGATTTTTGCGTGGACCAGGGGTCTCATGCACCGAGGCAAGCTCGATGGCAACGCAGCGCTCATCACCTTCGCGCAGACGCTCGAGGACGTCGTGATTAAGACTGTCGAGTCCGGCGCGATGACCAAGGACTTGGCCGGTCTGGTGGGTAAAGACCAGCAGTGGCTGACCACCGAGGACTTCTTGGCGGCTCTGGATGACAACTTGTCGGCGCGCCTGGGCTAGTAGCCAAAATACCCCCAGGGGTATATAGTGAGGGTTAACCATCAGTCACCCCACAAGGAGAACAATCGTGTGTAGCCCAGCGCGGTGTAATCGCTGCAGCAAAGTAACGTGGACCGGATGTGGAGAGCACATCGACGAGGCTTTGGCTGGCTTCGCTCCTGCTGAGCTCTGCCAGTGTGGCTAAACCTCACCGAGCTCGGTCTCCACTGTGTAGCTGTCGGCGGGAAAGCCCTAGAGAATAGAGAGCATGTCCCGCCTTCAGGTTTTCGCCAAGCGTTACCCGTGGGTATTGATAGCTGCCATTGTCGGAGCCCTTGGTCTTCTTGCGGACCTTCTGGGCTTTAGCACCCTAACAGCCTGGGGTCTATCGCTCTTTGCCCTGGTCATCGCAAGCCTTCAGGGCTATCGAATGGTCCGTTCACTCATTCAGGGCCATGTGGGGCTCGATCTTCTGGCGGTCACCGCCATTGTGGCCACCGTTGTGGTTGGTGAGTACTGGGCAAGTCTCATCATCGTCGTGATGTTGACGGGAGGCGAAGCTCTCGAAGACGCTGCGGCAGGCCGCGCTGAGCGCGACCTCACCGCTTTGCTCGATCGAACGCCCCAGCAGGCGCATCGCATTGACGCCGATGCGGTGATTGTGGATGTCCCGGTCGGAGCCGTGATGGTGGGTGAGCGTCTACTCGTGCGACCCTCGGAGATTGTTCCAGTCGATGGTGCGCTGGTGTCCGCTGAGGCTCAGTTTGATGAGTCTTCCCTTACCGGTGAGAGCATGCCGGTAGAGCGGGTCGCTGGTGAGTTGGTCCTTAGCGGTTCTGTTAACGGTCCACGGGCAGTCGAGATCGAAGCGACCGCGACCGCTGAGAATAGCCAGTACCAGCGCATTGTCCGACTTGTGCGGGAGGCTGCTGGCTCTAAGGCCCCACTCGTGAGACTGGCTGATCGCTATGCCGTGCCTTTCACCCTTCTTGCCTACGCCATCGCCGGAATCGCGTGGTGGGTGAGTGGGGATTCGACCCGCTTTGCCGAGGTGTTGGTTGTTGCAACACCCTGCCCGCTGTTGATTGCCGCGCCAGTGGCGTTCATGGGGGGAATGTCCAGAGCGGCGCGCTCGGGCATTGTGATTAAGGATGCGGGAACGCTGGAGCGTCTCGCGACGGTGAAGACAGTGGCCTTCGATAAGACGGGGACTCTGACCCATGGGTCTCCGGAGGTGGTGAGCGTGCACCCGGTGGGGCCGGGGATGACGCAGGACAGGCTCATGCAGATTATTGGTTCGGCCGAGCAGTACTCCTCTCACGTATTGGCAACTGCGTTGCGAGATCAAGCTCTGGCACGTGGGCTGGTCTTGGCTCAGGCGGATAAGGCCCGAGAAGTTGCCACACACGGTGTGGAAGCCGAACTGGAGGGGTCCACCGTGGTGGTGGGTAAGCCCGCGTTCGTCGCTGAGCACGCCACGGGCGTGGTCCGCCGTACTCTAGGCGCTGGCGAAGCGGCTGTGTATGTGGGTATTGACGGGGAGTTTGCTGGCTCCGTGGTTCTCCGTGATCGGGTGCGGGACGAAGCAGCGGAGACCCTCTCGATGCTGCGCTCACTGGGTGTGAGTCGGCTTGTGATGGTGACCGGTGATGTTGCTGAGACCGCCGAGCACATTGCCGAGGAATTGGGATTTACTGAACTGCACGCGGAGTGCTTACCCGCTGACAAGGTGACCATCGTTCAATCCCTGAGCCCCCACGCCGTCATGATGGTCGGTGATGGCGTGAATGATGCCCCTGTCTTGGCCGCGTCCGATGTCGGCGTCGCTATGGGGGCTAGGGGCTCGACAGCGGCCAGTGAATCGGCTGATGTCGTGATTCTGCTCGATGACCTGCACCGATCTGCGAGGGCAATCCAGATCGGCCAGCGCACCATCCGGATCGCGCTCGAGAGCATTTGGCTTGGCATCGTCATCAGCGTGGGGCTCATGGTCCTCGCCGCGTTTGGCTTCTTGCCTGCCGTTCTCGGTGCCCTTCTGCAAGAAGTCGTCGACCTCATCGCGATTCTCGGCGCGCTTCGCGCTCTGCGCGACCGCTAGGGCGCCGCCACGTCACGATGAAGTGCCCTGAATCGTTATCCGTCTCTCATGTTTAGGGTGAGTCCGAGGGTCCTTCAGGGCTCACCTTAACAAGGGGTTTAGACTGATTGCACGCAACTGGCGTGTTTGATGGGTCACCATCGGGGAGCGTAGTGTGTGGGCCGTGCGCCTGGGCTGACACGACATAACATCCACCCTGCACAAGGAGAATGCCGTGAGCCACATCGATAAGACCTTCAGCCAGAGCCTCGCGCAGGTTGACCCAGAAATCCAGGACGTTCTTGATAAAGAACTCGGTCGCCAGCGGGGCACCCTAGAAATGATTGCCAGCGAGAACTTTGTTCCCCACGCTGTTCTGGAAGCGCAGGGCAGTGTTCTCACCAACAAGTACGCCGAAGGGTACCCCGGGAAGCGCTACTACGGTGGCTGCGAATTCGTTGACATCGCAGAGAACCTCGCGATTGAGCGGGCCAAGAAGCTCTTCGGTGCTGCGTATGCCAACGTTCAGCCCCATTCTGGTGCCAGTGCCAGTGCGGCTGTGTTGCACGCTCTTGCTCAGCCAGGTGACACGATTTTGGGTCTCGAGTTGGCTCACGGCGGCCACCTCACTCACGGCATGAAGCTCAACTTCTCCGGGAAGGTCTATAACGCCACCTCCTATGGCGTTGATCCCACTACGTTCCTGATCGACATGGACCGCGTGCGCGACGCTGCACTCGAGCACAAGCCCCGCGTTCTCATTGCCGGGTGGTCGGCGTATCCCCGCCACACTGACTTTGCCGCGTTCCGGGCTATTGCCGACGAGGTTGGCGCTTCCCTCTGGGTTGACATGGCTCACTTTGCTGGCTTGGTGGCTGCGGGAGTGCACCCCTCCCCGATTCCCTACGCCGATGTCGTCTCCACCACAGTGCACAAGACACTTGGTGGCCCACGCTCCGGCATCATCCTCAGCCGCGATGAGAGCCTTGCCAAAAAACTGAATTCTGCTGTCTTCCCAGGCCAGCAGGGAGGACCGCTGATGCACGTGATCGCCGCAAAGGCGGTTGCATTCAAGTTAGCCATGGAGCCAGCGTTCACAGAACGCCAAGAGCGCACCATTCGTGGAGCCCAGCTACTGGCCTCCAGGCTAATGGCTGATGACTCAAGGGCCGCCGGTGTTGACGTATTGACCGGCGGGACCGATGTTCACCTCGCGCTGGTTGATTTGCGGAATTCACCCATTGATGGCCAGCAGGCTGAGGATCTTCTTCACCACGTGGGCATCACGGTTAACCGCAATGCTGTGCCCTTTGACCCCAGGCCCCCCATGGTGACCTCTGGTGTTCGCATTGGCACCCCAGCCCTTGCCACACGGGGTTTCGGTGACGCCGAATTCACGGAAGTGGCCGACATCATTGCCCACACCCTGATGCCATCGCCCGATGTTGAAGCCCTGCAGGCTCGAGTTCACGCGTTGACCTCGAGGTTCCCGCTCTATCCAGAACTCGGTTAAGCCACGCGTGGTTGCCACACGTTTGGACGGGGTTGCCACAGCCGCTGCCATGAAAGCCGAGCTAGCGGGTGTTGTCGCCTCACTGCGGGAACGAGGGGTAATCCCAGGCCTTGGCACCATTCTGGTCGGGGATGACCCGGGATCACAGTGGTATGTCTCTGGCAAGCACAATGACTGCGCTGAGGTGGGCATTGCCTCACACCGCATTGACTTGCCGGCAACGGCAAGCCAGGCGGATGTGTGTGCAGCGATTGACCAGTTCAACAACAATCCCGAAGTCACCGGCTACATTGTGCAGTTACCGCTTCCCCCGCACATCGACACCGACGCTGTGTTGGAACGCATCGACCCCATCAAGGACGCTGATGGGCTTCACCCGGTCAATCTTGGCCGTCTGGTCAACAAGGTCTCCGGAGAAATCACCTCCCCCCTGCCCTGCACGCCTCAGGGAATCGTGGAGCTTGGTAACCGCTACGGTTTGCCCTGGGCGGGATCCCACGTGGTGGTGCTCGGGCGCGGTGTGACCGTGGGGCGCCCGATTGGTCTTGTGCTTACCAGGCGCGGACTCGATGCCACCGTCACCCTCACTCACACGAAGACCCGCAACCTCCAGAGCCTCGTGGCGAGCGCCGACGTGGTGGTTGCGGCCGCTGGCGTTGCCGGCATAGTGACTAAGGACATGGTCGCCCCCGGGGCGTGGGTATTTGATGTTGGGGTGAGCAGGACCGTCAGTGAGGGCGTTGCGAGAGTGGTGGGGGACGTTGACCCAGGCGTGTGGGAGGTGGCCTCTCATGTGTCACCGAACCCCGGTGGGGTAGGACCCATGACTAGGGCCCTCTTGATGCGTAACGTTGTCGATACTGCACTGAGGAGTGTGTCTGATGGCTAAGTTGTATTTCCGCTACGGAGCGATGAACTCGGGTAAGTCCACGTCGCTGTTGCAGGCCGCCTACAACTACGAAGAGCGTGGGCAACGGGTCATCCTGGCAAAGCCCCTCATCGACACCAAGGGTGATCGCACCATCGTTTCTCGCTTGGGCGTTGCGAGGGAAGTGGATGTGGTGATTGGTCCCGCCACCGATGTTGTGACTCTGATCGACAACGAAGTCGACCGCGTTGTCCGTGAGGGTAAGGGTTCCCCGGCCTGTGTGCTGGTGGATGAATCACAATTTCTCTCTCCCAGGCAGGTTGATGATCTGTTCATGATTGCAGTGCGACGGGGAATCCCCGTTCTCGCCTATGGAATACGTACCGACTTTCAAACGGTTGCTTTTCCTGGTTCTCGTCGGCTCCTTGAGATTGCCCACTCTGTGGAAGAGCTCAAGACAATATGTCGCTGTGGCAAGAAAGCTGTGTTTAATGCTCGCAAGGCAAACGGGCAGTTCATCTTCGATGGCGCCCAGGTCGCCATCGATGGCGTCGATGTCACCTATGAGTCGCTGTGTGGAGACTGCTACCTCGATGAGAGCGGCGGCCGGTTAGCCAGTGGCTATCAACCACCAGGCCACGTTCCCGAGCTCTCCGGACCGGACTCCGACTTTAGCTAAGTGGCGGGGCGACCGTGTCGGGGTGACAGGATTCGAACCTGCGACCTCGTCGTCCCGAACGACGCGCGCTACCAAGCTGCGCCACACCCCGCTCTGCTGGTTCTTGACCCGCAGGGCCTCAAGCGTACCCGATATCGTTTTCGACCAGAGTGACGAGAACGGCTTCTGGCGAGCAGAAAAGTCGGATCGGTGCGTAGATACTGGTGCCAAGGCCGGCTGAGACGTTGAGGACGCTTGAGCGGCCTCCGTGGTGCCAGTGGCTCACACCCCGGGCTTGAGCGGTGGGGAGATCGGAATTAGTCGTGAGTGCCCTTCCGCCGGGTAAACACACTTGGCCGCCGTGGGTATGCCCGGCAAAAATCATGTCAGCACCGTGGGTGACCAGAGCATTGAGCACCCGCCGATAAGGAGCGTGGGTCACACCAATCGTGGTGAGTGAATTCTGCGCAGGACTTCGGTCATCATCCGACTCCCGGAGTTCCTCGAGAATTCCCGGTAATTCGGACAGGGCATCCTCGCCGTAGTGGGCATCGCCCACCCCGACGAAGTCCAGGGTGTGTCCTCTGATTGTTAGCCGAGCGGCGCCATTGTCGATGTCGATCCACCCCAACGTGGTGGCATAGAGTCTCTGCAGTCCCTCAAAGTCCATCGGGGTTCCAGGGCCGTGGCCCACCTGGGAGGGACCCAACAGATAAGAGAAGGGGTTTTTGAACCGCGGAGCCAGACGATCATTCGAGCCGTGGGTGACGACGCCTGGGATACCGGCGAGGGGAAGAAGTGCCTCCCTGAGAGCTTGGAGCCCATCGGGGTGGCCTAAGAAATCTCCGGTGCCAACGACAAGGTCGGGCGCCGTGGCTGCGAGCCCTCGAATCCAGGCGATTGCCGAGGTGTTCCAGGGTGCCATATGGATATCACTGAGGTGAAGAATCGTGATGGGCTCACTACCTGCCTCAAGAATAGGGACCACGTCGTGGCGCAGGGTGAAACGGTTCTTCTCCACCAGGCTTCCCCAGGCAGCAAGACCGAGAGCGAGAGCGCCCGCTATGCCAAGGCCTGAACCACGGGCCATTAGTCCAGGAATAGGTCGTCGTCGGGAGCGGGCTCAGTGCCACAGGACACCTGAATCTGAAGCCCGGCGTAGCTCCAAATTTGTGAGCCGGCACCCGGAGCATGTTCGGTAACAACACCCTGACTGGGGTCACTGCCGGGGCTTCCCGCAACACAGGTGAATGCGCGCGGTCCGGTCATCCTGGCTCCGTCCATGGCTTGGTTCGCAGCACTTACGCTCAAACCCACCAGGTTTGGCATGACCAGGTTTCCAGTCGCTTCTCCGCCGCCTGCGGACACGACGCGGACGATCATTCCTCTGGCGAGGAGCGTGCCGGCGACTGGCTCAAAAGCGCCAACGCGACCGCCGACGATGCCGGTGGTCACCTCGAGCTTCAAGCCGAGGCTCTCCATCAAAATGGTGGCCTCGTCAGTCGTGAGCCCAGTGATGTCGGGGAGTGTGATGCCGCTTCCCTGCATCAACCGGTCCGGGGGAGCGGGGAACGCTTCGCCACCATATTGTTCATTCGCGGTTTGCATAATGACGCGGAAGATATCGTGGCGAAGGACGGTGCCATTGCGATAGCGGCTAAGGCGATAGTCACCCACCACATTTCCTACCCAGACAGCAGTCGCCACGTTCGTGCTCGAGCCGACCATCCAGGTTTGGACCTGGCTGTCGGTGGTTCCGGTCTTCCCAATGACGGGGACGTCGCCACCGGGGTTAGCGCGTGTTCCAGTTCCACCGGTGATCACTGACCTCATCGGTGCAGCTGCAGCTGCGGCAACATCTGGGGTGATGCCCTGGCGACACGATGGCGCCTGACCGGGAATCTCTTGGCCGGAGGCCGTCACGAAGCGGTCCACCACGATGGGTTCACACACGATACCTTCGTTCGCGATTCCCGCGAATGCGGTTGCCATCGTGAGCGGAGCGATTTCGTTTGTGCCAAGCACAGCTGAGGGGTTTGTTTGTAGAGGGCCACCGTCAGCGCGACCAACACCTAAGGACTCGGCAGCGGCTCGAATTTCACACTGGTCAAGCTGCTCCGCCATCGAGGCATAGGCCGAGTTGATGGACCGTACTGTCGCTTCGAACACCGTGGCGGAGGGGATGATCAAATCGGCGGAGTTCCTAAAAGGCCAGGGTCCAAACCACGGGCCACCACCATCACCGCAGGTGTCGAGGAAGGTGGCCTGGTCGAGTTCGAGCCTGGAGGCGTCAACAACTTCGCTCAGGCCATAGCCGCGCTGCAACCAGGCAAGAAGCGCAAAAATCTTGTAGGTCGATCCCACCTGGAACCCACTGGATCCTCCGTAGGGGCGGTCGGTCGAGAAGTTCACCGCGGTCGCACCTGCGCCACCACCGTCTTCAGAGTCGTTGAAGATCTTGTTTTGGGCCATGGTCAGGACCCGACCGGTAGCGACCTCCACGCTGGTGGCCGCACTTCCCAAATCAAAGAGTTCTTCTTCGCTAGGCACTAGTTCCCACACTCGGTCCTGGGCAATGGTCTGCAGTGACATATTGAGCGTCGTGTACACGTCCAGGCCACCAATGCGCCAGCGGCTAGTGCGCTCCTCCGGGGTTGCTCCGAGGCTGTCGAAATTCTCGACGTTCTTGACCACGTAGTCGCAGAAGTACTTGGCATACTCATTTGCTGCAATGCAGCCGGCGCTTGGTGGTGAGAGCTTCACAAAGTTGGCATTGACGGGAATCGCAATCGCGGTGTTGTATTCGGCTTCGCTCAGGTAACCCTCGCTGAACATGTTTCCGAGAATCACGTCGCGCCGGGCCTGGTTGGCTTCGTAGTTCTCCGGGTTGCCCAAGTTTCTGGTCGTCGGGTATTGCACGATCGCCATCAAACTAGCGGCTTGAGCTGGGCTGAGGTCTGATGCTGGGACCCCGAAGTAGCGCTGGGCTGCGGTCTGGACACCGTAGGTGTTGCCACCAAATCCGGTGATGTTCAGGTAGGCCTGCAAGATTTCTTCTTTGGTGAACTGCTTTTCCAGACCAATTGCGAGCTTCATTTCATTGAGCTTGCGTTTGAAGCTTGTTTCAACAGCGGCCGCGTAGGCCGCATCGCGCTCTTCCTCGGTGGGCAAGAATTGTGAACGCTGGATGTAGGCGTTCTTTACCAGCTGCATCGTCAGCGTGGAAGCACCACTCTCTATGTCTCCCGAGAAAACGTTCCCAAGCGCCGCACGAACCACAGAGTTCACGTCCACACCGGTGTGCTCGAAGAAACGACGGTCTTCACCAGCGACTGCCGCATTGAGGAGGTGAGGGGACATGTCATCCAAACTCACTTCTTCGCGGTCCTGAAAGTAGACCTCGGCAATCTTCGTGTAGCCATCTGCGGGGTTGTTTGTGTTGTACGCCCAGAGAGAGTTCTTCTGGGCCTGCTCACCGACCTCGATGAACTCGGGAAGAGAGTCAAAAACACCGATGGCACTGTTTGCGCCGACGCTCGCAACCGCGAGGGTGGGGGCAATCATCGCGGTCACCATGAGCCCTGCGAGTGCGCCAAACCCGGAGATACCCAGAAGCGCTTTGGCGAAGTTACCTGGTGTTCTACCTGAATCGGACATGTCTTCAGGGTACCCAATGCTTGCCTATGATTAGCTCACAAGGGGGTTTTTATGACGCAGTACGAGTACATCACCACACCGCTCATCATTCACAACACCACAGCCATCCTCAATAACTGGGGTGAGCAGGGCTGGGAGTTGGTCCAGATCGTCACCGGTCCAGAGGGTGGACTCGTCGCGTATTTCAAGCGTCCTAAGGAGGACTAAGTGGGCCAGATCACTGCACGTCTCAGCGATTTAGGAATTACCATTCCCCAGGTGGCAAAGCCGGTGGCTGCGTATGTCCCAGCGATGGTGACCGGCAACCTCCTCTACACGGCGGGTCAATTGCCCTTTGTTGATGGGGCGCTTGTCCAGACCGGCAAACTGGGAGCGGAAGTGTCTGCCGCCCAGGGTGCGGAGCTTGCCAGGATTTGCGTTCTTAACGCTCTCGCTGCTGCTCAGAGCGTGTTGGGCTCCTTGGAGACCATCACTCGGGTGGTGAAAGTGAACGGCTATGTCGCCTCTCACCCTGATTTCATAGGCCAGCCTCAGGTTCTCAACGGCGCCTCTGAACTCTTGGCAGAAATCTTCGGTGACAAAGGTCTTCACGCCAGAGCAGCCGTCGGTGTTGCGGTATTGCCCCTGGACGCCCCGGTTGAGGTCGAGTTGATCTTGGAGTTTGCGCCTAGTCGTTAACCGCAGTGTTGATGGTGCTCACCACTGTCGTGTCGGTCAGCGTAGTGGTGTCCCCAATCTCACGCCCCTCAGCAATGTCGCGCAGAAGACGGCGCATGATTTTCCCGGAGCGGGTCTTTGGCAACTCACTCACCACAAAGACTGTGCGGGGTTTGGCAATCGCGCCAATCTGCTCACCCACCCAGGTGCGAATCTGCTGAGACACCTCGTCATCGCTGAGCTGACCGACAAACCGTGACTTGAGAATGACAAACGCGACCACTGCTTGACCAGTCGTCTCATCGGCAGCCCCGACCACCGCAGCTTCAGCTGTCATCGGGTGGGCAACAATCGCCGATTCGATTTCCATAGTGGACAGGCGGTGTCCTGAGACGTTCATGACATCATCCACTCGACCGAGCAACCACACATCGCCATCGACATCAAGGTGGGCACCATCGCCAGCAAAGTATCGATCTCCGAACTTTGACCAGTAGGTGTCCTGGTAGCGCTCGGGGTCGCCCCAGATGCCCCGCAACATCGAGGGCCAGGGCTCGGTGATGACGAGCAGGCCGCTCCCATCTGGTCCGACCGGTGTACCTTCTTCCGTGACCACATCAACGCTGATTCCTGGAATCGGCACCTGGGCGCTGCCGGGTTTCGTTGAGGTAATTCCCGGTAGCGCACTGATCATGATCGCGCCGGTTTCTGTTTGCCACCAGGTGTCAACCACAGGCGTTGTGCCCCCACCAATGACGTCTCGATACCACATCCAGGCCTCTGGATTAATGGGCTCTCCCACGCTGCCGAGGACGCGTAGCGAGCTCAAGTCAAACTTCTGGGGAATCTCACGACCAAGCTTCATGAAGGTTCTAATCGCGGTGGGGGCGGTGTAGAAAATGCTGACCCGGTATTTTTCGATGATTTCCCACCAGCGCCCAGGGTGCGGGGTATCGGGGGTTCCCTCATAGATGACCTGGGTGGCACCATTGGCCAGTGGGCCATAGACCACATAGCTGTGGCCGGTGATCCAGCCCACATCGGCGGTGCACCAGTAGACGTCACTCTCTGGGTGCAGATCAAAGATGTTCTTGTGGGTAAAGGCCGCCTGGGTGAGGTAGCCACCAGAGGTGTGCAGGATGCCCTTTGGCTTACCGGTTGTCCCCGACGTATACAAAATAAACAGTGGGTTTTCAGCCTCAAAGGCCTCCGCGGTGTGCTCACTACTCTGGGCAGCAATCTCGTCGTGCCACCAGACGTCCAGACCTTCGGTCCACTCGACATCGTTCCCACCGCGCTTGACGACGATGACTGAGCGCACGTTGGTTTTCCCGTCAGCGAGCGCCTGATCGACAGCTGGCTTGAGAGCAAACACTGAGCCTTTACGATGGCCGCCATCGGCGGTAATCACGATGCTGGCATCGGCATCATCGATGCGAGCACGAAGGCTCTCCGCACTAAACCCGCCAAATACGACGGAGTGAATTGCTCCCAGGCGCGCCACAGCGAGCATGGCAATGACAGCCTCAGGAATGAGTGGCATATAGACAATGACTCGGTCGCCAGCCTTCACCCCGTGGGCGATCAGCATATTGGCGGCCTTCTTAACCTCGGTCGTCAACTCCGCATAGGTAATGGCCCGGGAGTCGCCAGGTTCACCCTCAAAGTGGAGTGCAACCCGGTTTCCCAGCCCAGCCTCCACGTGCCGATCAAGGCAGTTATAGGCGACATTCAGAGCGCCATCGGCGAACCAGCGGGCGAATGGCGGATTCGACCAGTCGAGAGTTTGGGTGAAGGGCGTGTGCCAGTGCAGGAGTCCCCGGGCTTGATCGGCCCAGAAGCCCACGCGATCCTTCGTTGCCGCTGCATACAGCTCGGGCTTACCTACGGCTGTGCGCTGGAATTCGGGACTCGGCGGAAAACGCCGTTCCTCGTGGAGAAGGTTGCCACCCTGGGGCGAATCGGACATCTTTATCCTCTATCAATTGACTCGCGCTAGCTGGGGGCGCGATGCGAGCACCGACCAGGTAAGTGTAGAACAGGTCGGGCGCCCAGGACATCGGCCCACGAGATATGCCCAGAACACCGCTCTGCTTGTCGCCGGGTTGTCCACAGTTCTCTCCCCGACCACCCGCGTCTCGGGACGCAGGACGATGCTGGTGCCATGCCACAAGCCCAACCCCAGGCCCCAGTCCCGCTCTGGGCCCACCTGCACCAGAGCCTGCCACCGCACCTTCGAAGAAATCTTGGGCCACTCGCCGAGTATGTCGATGACCCTCGGGTCACCGATGTTTTCGTCCGTGGCACGGGCTCTGTCTTTGTCGACGCGGGTGAGGGCGCGAACCACGTCACGGGTCTTGCCCTCAGCCCGGGCGAGGCCACGGATCTGGCGAGGCGCCTCATCGAGTTCGGTGGCCGCCGCCTCGATGAAGCGCAGCCATTGGCTGATGTGAACTTAGGCCATGGAATCCGCGTTCACGGGGCTATTCCTCCGATTGCGCGACTGGGTGCAGAGATATCTCTGCGCATTCATCGCCGCGGGCGAGCTTCCCTCGACACGCTGGCACTGCATGATGGTGCGACCTTGATGCCCCAGCTCATCTCCCTGGTCCAGGCGCGTCAGAGCCTGCTGATCACCGGCGCAACGGGTTCTGGCAAGACGACCTTAGTCGCCGCACTAATGGCCTATGCCGGAGCAACAGAGCGCTTAGTGGTGCTGGAAGACCTGGCAGAGCTTTCTATTGATCACCCCCATGTGGTGTCACTGGAGTGCCGGGTGGCGAACCTCGAGGGAGCTGGCGAGATAACCCTCGCGAGGCTTGTCAGAGAGTCACTGCGCATGAAGCCAGACCGGCTGATTGTGGGGGAGTGCCGAGGACCAGAGCTTGCCGATTTGCTGCAGGCCTTCTTGACCGGCCACCGCGGGGGAGCAACCACCATCCACGCCGGTGGCATCGACGAGATTCCAGCCCGGCTTGATGCCCTCGGAGCGCTTGCCGGGTTGAGCGAGAGACAACTCAGCACACAAGCCATCAACGCTTTTGACCGAGTCATTCATGTGGAGCGGGGCGAGGACCAACAGCGACACCTGACACAGGGGCGTCTTGTGCGTGGACTAGACGGGAGCCTCGATGTTCGACTGGATTCCTAAGTTCTCCCGCAGAAATCGAGACCCGCCCACAGACCCTGCGGCCGCAATCAGAACCCTTGCCGCCCTGCATCAGGCCGGTTTATCAGTGCCAAGTCTGTGGGCCGAGCTTGCGAGGAATCCAAGCCACGGAGCGATACCCGTGGCAATGACGAGTGCCATCTCGGAGGGTGCCAATCCCCACGATGCTCTGCAGAATCTGACCGCCGAGGCGGATGCCTCATGGAGGGCGCTTGGCGCCTGCTGGGCGATCGCTCGGGTCAGCGGCGCGCCACTGGGGCCTGCCCTCGAAGCCCTGAGCGAAGCCCTGAGCGATATCTCCAGAACCCAGCGTCAGATCACCGCAGCGCTTGCCGGACCCCGTGCCACGACGCGTCTCGTGATGGTGTTGCCAGTGATTGGTGTGATCGGGGGTGAGCTCGGCGGTCAGTCCAGCGCAGGGTTTTTGTTCGGCACCGGACTGGGTGCAGCAACGCTAGCCCTCGGGTTAGCGATGATGGCAGGTGCCTGGTGGTGGTTGCGCTTACTGGCCGAGCGAGCCAAGCCCGACCCCTCTGCGCTCGGGCTTGAACTTGATCTCTTTGCTATCGCAACCGGTGGTGGAGCCATCCCCGAGCGAGCCCGAGACCTGGTGGTCTCTGCCTGCTCTGAGTTCGCCCTCGACATGGGCGAACCAGAAACCCTCGATGGTCTCGTCACACTCTCCAGGCGCGCTGGAGTGCCTGTTGCTGGGCTTGCCAAGGCCAGTGCCAGCCTGCGCCGAGACCTGGGGCGCACCGACTCAGAGGAGCGCATGGCGCGCCTTGGTGTGTCGGTCGTGATACCGCTGGGTCTCCTTGTTCTTCCTGCTTTTGTGCTGGTCGCAGTCGTGCCGATGGCGGTGTCGTTGTGGGAGGGCTCTCTTGCCTAGGTGTCCACCGACTGCGGCCACACACGAAGACTGGACTATCAACGATGGATTCCACCAAATACAGCCCGCGCCTGCCAGGGTGTGCCCGTGACCAGCCGGTCACCAACAACAAGGAGACACAATGAGCGAGTTTACGAAGTTTGCCCCAGGCACCGATGACGACAGCGGTGCTGCCACAGCCGAATACGCGATTGCCACAATGGCGGCCGTTGGTTTTGCAGGCCTACTGGTTGTCATCATGCGCAGTGAAGAAGTGCGCCAAATACTGACCGACCTGGTGCGCAGTGCTCTCACCTTCACCGGGTGAGACTGGCGCCATCACTGCAGAGTGGGTCATCACCATGCCCGCCCTGGTGATGGTGGCAGCGCTACTCACCGGTGGGCTAGGAGCCGGCGTTGCCATGCAACGCCTCCAGGCCAACGCCAGTGATTACGCCCGAGTGCTGAGCCTGGGGGGTGATCCTTCTGGCTTGCCGGGGGAATCCCCCCAGGGCTCCATGGAGCTTAGCTACCCACCCGAGTTAGTGTGTGTCCGCCTGAGCGATGAGCTCGACACAGGCTTGTGGGCGCTCTCGCCACTTCCTCTCGAGGCCAGTGCCTGCGCCCTCGACACGACCGTGCGCCCATCAGCGGATTTCCCCAGCGATGAATGATCGGGGAAGCGCCAGCGTGGTCGGACTCGGATGGATAGCGTTGCTGGTGCTCGGTGCTGGAGTGTTCTCAGAGGTTGCGGCCCACGTTCTCACGGCGCATCGGTTGCAGGGGGCGGTTGATCGGGCTGCTCTTGCTGCAGCCGATGTTCTCATCGGCGTGGTTTCCGGTTTGCCCTGCGATAGCGCACGCCAGATACTGCGCCACGAGCAGTTCTCTCTTGATTCCTGTGAGCTGGAAGAGTCACGTGCGCGCGTCTCTGGGACGGTCGATCGGCGGGGTATTCGGCACAGCGCACACGCTCACGCTGGAGTGGCCAATGGTGGACAGAAATAATTTGTTGTGTATCGTGAGCCCCGTTGAGAATTTCCGTCTCACATATACAGCGCTCTTGGAGAAGAACACGCTTCGAGAGTCACAGCGCAAGGAGAAGCGTGTCCTCCAGTAAGAAGCTCGTCATCGTCGAGTCGCCGGCAAAGGCGAAAACGATTGGGAAGTATTTGGGTGATGGCTACGAGGTCATGGCCTCTGTCGGCCACGTGCGCGACCTTGCCCACCCCCGGGATCTCCCTGCTGAGATGAAAAAGGGGCCGTCTGGAAAATTTGGCATCGACCTCGAGAACGACTTCGCCCCTTACTACGTCACCACCGATCGCGGTAAGAAAACCGTCGCCGACCTCAAGCGGGCTGCCAAGACCGCATCTGAAATATTGCTCGCAACAGATGAGGACCGCGAAGGCGAAGCCATCGCGTGGCACTTACTCGAAGTCTTGAAGCCCAGTGTCCCGGTCAAGCGGATGGTGTTTCACGAAATAACCCAAGACAGCATTACCGAAGCAACCAAACAGACCCGGGAACTTGATGTCGCACTGGTCGACGCGCAGGAAACCAGGCGCATCCTCGACCGCCTCTACGGGTTCGAGGTGTCCCCGGTGTTGTGGCGGCGGGTGAGTGGGGCTAAGTCGGCAGGCCGTGTTCAATCGCCAGCCCTTCGCCTCATTGTTGATCGTGAACTCGAGCGCCGCGCTTTCGTCACAGCGAGTTATTCCGACATTGAGGCAATCGTTCACAAGGCCACCGGTGAGAAGTTCACGGTGGCACTCGCACGCCTCGATGGTCGCCGGGTTGCCTCCGGCCGTGATTTCTCTGAGGAGGGAAAGCTCACCTCTGATGCCGTGCTTTTGCAGGAAGACCAGGCAGAAGCCCTGCAGATCGTGCTGCGCGAGCCCTCCGTCACACCCACAGTCCTGAGCGTTGAACCCAAGCCCTATACGCGGCGCCCCGCGGCGCCGTTTACCACCTCGACGCTGCAGCAGGAAGCGGGACGCAAACTCCGGTTCTCCGCTCAGCAGACGATGAGCATCGCCCAGGGCCTCTACGAGAACGGTCACATTACCTATATGAGGACGGACTCAGTCTCGCTCTCATCCCAAGCGATAAACGCTGCTCGCTTGGCCGCCACCGAGCTCTATGGTGCGAAGTCTGTGCCTGGTGAGCCGCGTCTCTATAAGGGAAAGTCCAAGAACGCCCAGGAAGCACACGAAGCAGTTCGCCCAGCGGGCGATCGCTTCGCCACACCCCAGTCGCTCTCCAGCGTTTTGCGCTCTGACGAGTTGAAGCTCTACGACCTGATTTGGAAGCGCACCGTGGCGAGCCAGATGGTTGACGCGAAGGGTGAGACGGTGACTGTCACCCTGGAGGCAACTCCCCTGCCGGGCAGCGACTTTACCTCCGCCTGGTTCACGGCTTCCGGGACTGTGCTCACCGAGCGCGGTTTCCTCCAGGCCTATCAAGAGGGGAGTGATGAAGATGCCGAGGGCGCATCGGAGGATGACGCGCTTTTGCCGAAGGTTGCTGTGGGCGAATCGGTCACCATCAGCGACGTGCTGGCTAAAGCTCACACCACTCAACCACCCGCCAGATACACCGAGGCAAGCCTCGTCAAGGCGCTGGAAGAAAAAGGCATCGGTCGCCCCTCGACCTATGCCTCCATCATCTCCGTCATCATCGATCGCGATTATGTGGTGCGCCGCGGCAGCGCACTGGTGCCCCAATGGATTGCCTTCCCGGTGACCAGGCTCCTTCACGAGCGTTTCTCCGACCTTGTCGACTACGACTACACCGCAGGCCTTGAAGAAGACCTCGACAGTATTGCCCGAGGCGAAACAAAGAGAGGCGAGTGGCTGCACCGTTTTTACTTTGGTGATGACAAGACGCGGGGTCTCAAGAAGGTGGCAGAAGATGCCACCGAGGAAATCGATGCCCGGGAGCTCAACACCTTGGAGATTAGCCCGACCATCAACCTCCGGGTTGGAAAATACGGCCCGTTCCTTGAAGTCACCGACACGGATACTGGTGAGGTTCGAAACGTCAACCTTCCCCCCGAACTGGCTCCCGATGAGCTGACCCCGGAGCGCGCTCAAGAACTTGCCGACGCGCCGCCCGTGGTGGATCGTGTGCTCGGCGTTGACCCGGCCACTGGCCGCGACATCGTGGCCAAGAAGGGCCGCTTTGGCCCTTATGTCACCGAGGTTTTGCCGGAGCCAGAAGAGCCCACCTCCGACGAGGCTCCTAAGAAAAAGAAGAAGGTTGTCGCCGAGAAGCCAAAGACCGCATCGATTTTCCAATCGATGGATCTTGACACCATCGATTTGGAGACGGCCCTTCGTTTGCTCGCACTCCCGCGGGAGGTGGGACTGGATCCCGAGTCCGGCGAGATGATTACCGCACAAAACGGTCGCTATGGCCCCTACCTCAAGAAGGGCACCGACACCCGTTCTCTCGCTAGCGAGGAGGGTATCTTCGAGATTGACCTTGAGGGTGCTCTCGCGAGGTATTTAGAGCCCAAATATGGCGGTCGTCGTCAGGCTTCGGCCCTCATGACTTTTGAGGCTGACCCTGTCAGCGGGAAGCCTATTCTTCTCAAGGACGGGCGCTTTGGTCCCTATGTGACCGATGGTGAAATCAATGCCACCGTGCCACGGGGCATGCCCATTGACCAGCTCGATTTCGAGCAGGCTGTGCAGCTGATTGCCGACAAGCGGGCGAAGGGCCCAGCCCCCAAGCGGGCAGCGAAAAAGAAAGCTCCAGCAAAGAAAGCTGGTGCGAAAAAGACCACCACCAAGACGGTGAGTAAGACCGGAGCCAAGAAGACCGCGGCAGCGAAGAGCGGTAAGCCGAAGACGCTCACGATCACTGAGGTGGCAGGCTAGTGGCCGGGGTCTTCATCACCTTCGAGGGCGGTGATGGCTCGGGCAAGACCACGCAGATTCGTCTTCTCCAGAAATGGCTGAGTGACAACGGTCACACTGTCGTAGTGACCAGGGAGCCAGGGGGCACAGACCTGGGCAACGAATTACGAGACATCATCCTCCACAGCACCGGTTTCATTGCCCCAAGAGCAGAAGCCCTTCTCTATGCAGCAGATCGTTCACACCACATCCACACGCTGGTTCGCCCAGCCCTAGAGCGCGGCGATGTTGTCGTCCAAGACCGCTACTTCGATTCCTCCGTCGCCTACCAAGGTGCTGGACGCGTCTTGGATGCAACGGAAGTGCGAGAGCTCTCGCTCTGGGCGACGGAGCGCCTGATGCCACATCTCACCATCTTGCTCGATGTTCCCGCGGACGTCGCTAAAGCCCGCCAACTCGGAGACGAACGCCGTTTTGATCGACTCGAAGCTGAAGCGCAGGATTTCCACGAGCGCGTTCGAGAGAGCTATCTCGCTCTGGCCGAGGCTGAGCCGGATCGCTTCCTTGTTCTCGATGGAACCGTGTCAGTGGAGTCCATTCATGAGGCAATTACGACGCGCGTGTCAGACGTGGTCGGCTAGCCTGGGTCCATGACCCTCTGGGATGAGCTCGTTGGCCAAGGCCACGCTATTTCTCTGATGAAAGACGCTGCCAGGCCAGGCTCCCAGGCGATGACCCACGCGTGGCTGATTACGGGTCCTCCTGGGTCGGGACGTTCAACACTTGCCCACGCCTTTGCTGCTGAACTGGTGGGGGTCGGCAGTGACCCGGTGCGCTGCGCTCAGGTGGTCGCTGGCGCCCACCCCGATGTGTCGATTCTTGCCACCGATCGGGTCACCATCACAATCGATGAGGTCCGAGCGCTGGTCTCCTTCTCCTATTTCTCCCCTTCCACTGCGAACTACCGTGTTGTTGTGATTGAGGACGCCGACCGAATGACCGAGCGAACCTCGAACGTGTTGTTGAAAGCCTTGGAAGAGCCGCCACCCCAGACCGTGTGGGTGTTGTGCGCTCCGAGTCCTGCCGATGTTTTGCCCACAATTCGCTCCCGCATGAGAAGCATCACTTTGCACGTGCCAACGGTGAGTGAGGTTGCCGCTCTGATTGTCGCTCGCGAGGGCGTTGACGAAGAGAGCGCTCTCGTCGCTGCCAGAGAAGCACAGAGCCATATCGGCATGGCCACCCGCTTGGCTACGGACGAGGACTCCAGACGCCGCCGCGATGACTACGTTGCTGCCGTTCTTGGCATTGGTTCTGTGTCGCAGGCCATGGCTGCCGCGGCTACGCTCCTGGACCTCGCGAAAAAAGATGCGGACGCGCTGGTGACCAAACAGGATTCTGATGAGCGTGATGCGCTGCTGAAGTCGTTGGGTTTGCAACCGGGCGGGGCTATTCCGCCGGCGCTGCGCTCACATGTGAAGGCGCTGGAGGAAGACCAGAAGCGTCGTGCCACGCGTAGCCTGCGTGATGCTGTTGACCGGATTCTTGTCGATTTGATGTCTGTTGTGCGCGATGTTCTGATGCTTCAAGTGGGAGCAGGTGTTGAACTGGTTAACCAGCGCCACCTGCCCGCAATTGACGATCGTGCCGCGAACACCACGTCATCTCTGACACTCTCGGCTTTGGATGCCCTCAACCAGGCCAGAGCGCGGATGTCTCATAACTCACCACCCCTGTTGGTCCTTGAGTCGCTCTTGATTCAGATCAGTGGACGAGTTCCGGCGGTGAGCTCATGAGGCGGATCGCCCTAGCGGCCATTGCCGCTGCGACTCTGGTGTGTGTTGCCGGGTGCGCGAGCGAGCCCATCGAACCCGAGGACTCACAGTCCTATTACTTTGATCAGAAAATCGAATGGGAAGACTGTGATTCTGGGGCTCAGTGCGCCGTTATTCGAGCGCCGCTCAACTGGGATGACTTGGACGCCAGAAAAGATATCGAGCTAGCACTCTCGCGGCACAGCGCGACCGGCGAGGCTCAAGGCTCACTGCTTGTGAATCCTGGTGGTCCGGGAGCGAGCGGTTTCACTTTCGTTCGTGATTCTGTTGATTTTGCGGTCGGGTCAGCACTTCGTGAGTCATTCGACATTGTGGGTTGGGACCCCCGGGGCGTGAACGAGTCCACAGCTGTCTCGTGTGCCACGAGTGATGCCTACCTGGATTACTTCTTTTTTGGCGAGCTCGAGGCAGAACCAGATACCCCCGAGTGGGACGAGGAGCTGCTCGTTGAGTCCATCCGGTTTGGCGCGGAATGCCTCGACAACACCGGTGAGCTCCTGCAATACGTCGACACCATGTCGACCGTTCGTGATCTTGATCTGTTGCGCCATCTCCTTGGCGATGGACAACTCAACTACCTGGGCTACTCGTATGGAACCTTGATTGGTGCCCTCTACATAGACACCTTCCCCGAGAACGTGGGGCGCCTGGTTTTGGATGGTCCGGTCGACCCCGCAGCAAGCCAATTTGATCTCGTACTGAATCAATACCGTGGCTTTGAAGAAGCCCTCATGGCGTATGTGGACTACTGCATCGAGATGGCCGTGTGTCCCTTTGAGGGCGACCGGGACGCACAGTTGAACGCTGTGTCGGAGCTGTATGACCGCTTGGAAGAAGACCCACTCCGACACAGTGATGGCCGCTTGGTCGATCACTCGATGCTGCGCACGGCGATGGTGACGACCCTCTATTCACAGGACAACTGGAGCTATCTCACCCAGCTGTTTGTTGAGGTGGACCAGGGGCTGACCGACACCGCGATGTTCCTCGTTGATTTCTACTACGACCGCCAGGACGGCGTCTATCAAGATAATTCGATGGAGGCATTTATCGCCATCAACTGTCTTGACTACCCCGCGGAATATGACCCCGAGGTGATTGCTGCTCAAGGGGAGCAATTACGAGAGGTCGCTCCCTATACGGCGAGGCCCAGCGAGTATGGTGACCTGGTCTGCCAGAACTGGCCGTTCCCGCCCCGTCTAACAAAAGGCCCGGTGAGTGGCGAGGGAGCTAATCCCGTCCTCGTTATTGGCACCACAGGAGACCCCGCCACCCCCTATAACTGGTCGCTGTCGCTGGCGGAGCAGTTGGGCCAGGCCAGACACCTGACCCTGGAGGCCGAGGGTCACCTGGCGTATAACAAGGACTCTGCCTGCATCAACGACGCCGTCGAGCAGTACTTTCTTAGTGGCGCATTGCCAGAGGATGGGCTGATCTGCAGTTCCTAGGTTCCCGGGACTACCATGAGGTAGTGACGACACCTGCCAAGCGCCTGCCCTTTGTGCTTTTGCAGGTCGCCAACTTTGCGGGGGCATCGGCGAATTCGATGACGTTTATCGCCATTCCCTGGCTGGTACTGGAGTTGACCGGGTCGGCGCTGAGCACGGGAATTGTCGCCGCCCTGGCAGCGATCCCTGCAATTGTGATGTCACCGTTGGCTGGCCTGTTGATTGACCGGGTCGGGCGGGCAAAGATTTCGATTCTCTCTGATGTGCTCTCCGGACTCTCGGTACTGATGATTCCCTTCGTTGCCATGACCGGTCGCCTGGACTTGTGGGTCGTGGCTGGAGCCACACTGTTGGGCGCAATCTTTGACCCCACTGGTTACACCGCTCGCAAGACACTCATTGAGCCCACGGCCAAGGCCAGTGGTGTGAGTCTCGCGAGGGCTAATTCGCTTCACGAAGCTTTGTTTGCGCTCGGTTTTGCTCTCGGCCCAGCCCTCGGGGCGGCACTCATTGGCGTTGTGGGAACAATCATGTCCTTTGCTGTCATTACGGTGTTCTTTGGCGTTGCCGTCATCGCTGTCTGGGTCATACCGTCTGCGGCAACGATGGTTCCGGGTGACGGTCCCGACCAGCCCGGTGCTTGGTGGCGCGACGCCATTGAGGGCTTCCGCGTGATTCGGGCTGACACCACTCTCTTGGTGGTGACAGCCTTCATCGTCTTTGTCGACTTTGTTTACAAGCCCACAGAAGTTGTCATTCTTCCGACGTATTTCCAGTCGATTGATAACCCGTGGGGGTTCGGCGTGGTGATCTCCGCCATGGCGTTGGGCGGAGTGATTGGCGCTTATTCCTATGCCCGGCTAGCGGCTCGTTTTGCGCTGCGCACGATTGTTCTGACGTGCGCCATCGCTGCATCAACCCTCCTTTTTGGATTGGCATTCTTCCCACCGGTCTGGGTGATGGGAATCTTCGGTTTTGCCGTGGGGATGTGTTGGGGTCCGATGGGGCCACTACTGAATACCCTCGTGCAGACGCACTGTCGACCCTCGGTTCAGGGCCGAGTGTTTGGGGCACAGATGGCCTTGTTTGCCAGTGGGCCACCGCTCGGAATGGTCATCGTCGGCGGCCTCGTAGAAGGATTTGGCGTTGCTGTCGTCTATCCACTCGTCGTGGCGGCGGTGTTCCTCTTCGCCCTTGCTCTTTTGGGCGTTCGCCAGCTTGCCGGCATTGACCGGCCCAGGCCACCGGACTAGGGTGAGCACGTGGAGAATCTCCCGGTCTTCGACCTGATTACAGGCCTCCCTGTTCACATTCTGGTCAATCACGTCGTCGTGGTCATTGTCCCGCTCGCTGTCATCACCGTGATTCTCGCTGTGGCGTTCCCGAGACTGCGCCAGAGTTATCGCTATCCCGCGGTGGGCTTGGCGATTGTCGGGGCGCTTTCGGCGATTGTTGCCGAGCAGTCTGGTGAGGCGCTGGAGGCCCGGGTCGGCGTCGCCGAAGAGCATTCCGAGTGGGGCGAGATGCTGCCACCTGTCGCCGTAGCTCTCGCTGTCCTTTCAGTAATCTGGCTTATCGTTTCCTACATGTCATCGTCACGGGGAAAGATTCTGGCCGGCGTTATCGGAGGCGTTGTCATCATTGTCGGCATCGTTGCCGTTGTCATTACAGTTCTGGCCGGACATTCCGGTGCCCAATCTGTGTGGGGCGACCGAGTGTCGCAAACCGAGTCGGCAGGGGTCGGACCAGCCGAGGCGCCGCCAGCCGAGGTAGCTCCAGAGGTCACGACCGACACCAGCGTACTTAGTGTGGAGACAGTGGCGGTGAATGATTCTGAAGCCAGCTGCTGGACTATCGTCGGCGGCAATGTTTATGACCTGACGGACTGGATCTCCTCCCACCCCGGTGGCGCAAGCCGCATCGTTGGGCTCTGCGGAATCGATGGAACGTCTCAGTTCGAGGGTCAACACGCTGGTTCATCCTCAGTGGCGAGCACCCTAGAGGGTTTCCTTCTCGGGCCTATTGGCGACCCAGTGCCCTAGGGCATGGCGCCTAGCCCATGGCTGACGAGAAATGGCACGGTAAGGTTCCGCTCTGGGCGTGGATTGTTGCTGGGCTAGTGATTGCCAGCACCTTTTATACTCGGATTCTTCCCTAGAGCCTGTATTCCTCTAGGGCACTCAGCCCACCGCACCGAGGGTGCGGCGCGTCATTCGGTTTCGTCGGGCTGTTTCTTGAGGGTGTAAAAGATTCCAAAGAGCCCCCAGCCCAAGAGGGCTACGGTCACAACCCAGGGCCACATCCCGCCGGTGGCAAAGGCTTGATCCCGAATCGTCATCCACAGGGCAATGGAGAGCAATCCGGTTGAGAGAAAAGCGAATCGAATCGCTTTTCTACCTTGTGGGTTCGATGTCATAGTTCCTCCAGAATAGCTCGAACTTCGCTTTGGGCCTGCTCGGGAGATGTTGCTGCTAGGGCAGCACTCGCGCATCTCTGCGCGGTTTCTTTGGTGACGCCCTGCAAAGCGCTGGCCACGTCATTGACTGCGGAGCTTGCTGCGCTCACTGAGTGAATTCCTAATCCTGCCAGCACAATCGCGACGAGTGGATTCGCCCCGGATTCGCCACACACTCCGACTGGAACGCCAAGAATTTCTCCGGCGTCAACAATTCTCTTGATTTCTCTGAAGAGACCTGGTTGCCACGGGGAGTTGAAAGCGCTGAGTTCCGGGTGGAGACGGTCCGCGGCGAACAGGTACTGGGACAAGTCATTGGTGCCGATGCTCAAGAACGAGACCAGCCCGTGCAGATCGGGAAGGACAGAGATGATTGCTGGTGTTTCCACCATTATTCCCACCTGAGTGATGCCCGCCTGGTGACAGAGAGAAGCAAAGTGGCGCACCTCCTCCACGGTCGACACCATGGGTGCCATCACTCCAACATCCCGTCCCGTCTCCGCCACTGCTCCTGCAATGGCGTGGAGCTGGCTTTCAGCAAATTCGGGGAATTTGCTGGCCATGCGAAACCCCCGCACTCCCAGTGCAGGGTTCTCTTCACGAGCCACGGGCAGGAACGGTACAGGTTTGTCGCTGCCGGCGTCAATGGTCCGCACAATGATCTTGCCGCGGGGGGCCACCAGAAAAACTTCCCGATACAGCGCCTGCTGCTCAGCCAAGGAAGGAGCGTCTGACGCGTTGAGATACAGGACTTCGGTTCGAAACAATCCCACACCCTGGGCCACCGTGTCTGCAGCCTCACGACCTTCTTCGGCGGATCCGATGTTCGCTCTCACGGTAATCAGAGGTGCGTCGCTGAGGGGGGCCAACATGATCGATTGCGTCTGTAATTCGAGGCTTCCCCCTGGCACCACGCGATCACCCGCCGGGTCGAGCAGGACGCTTGACCCGTGGCGGAGGGTGAGCGCGCCGTGACACCCGACGACCGCAGGAAGGTTACGCGCGCGGCAAATAATGGCGGTGTGCGATGTGGGGCCACCGTGTTCGGTGATCACACCGACCACACTGGGGCCGAACTTACTGGTCTCTAAAGGAGTCAGGTCCCTGGCGACTATTACCCACTGTCCTTCCGAGGGGAGATCGAGAGAGCGTGTTTCGCCACGATGGACGTTTCCAATTTCCCTGCCAATGGCCATGAGGTCACCGACGCGTGACTGAAATTCTTCATCCTCACCCATGATCGCTGAGAACTCATCCAGTGCATTCTGGAGCGCCGTGGCACCGTCCCATCCTTGTTCTAAGGAAGGCCTCGCCAATTCCAGAAGCTCAGAATCCTCAACCAACACCAGGAGCGCTTCCATAATGTCCGAACTGACCGAGTCGTTCAGGGTTGCATCCCTTCTGAGCCCGGACACCGTGGTTGCGATGCTCGTAGTCAGCGCCTCTGTTTCCTCAGCGAGTTCACGTGTTGCCCTCTGCGGCTTCAGCGGGCTTCCCGCCATCGCTAGCAACCAGACGTTGCCCACAATTCCGTGCGAACCCACACCCACACCGCGAAGCTCGACCGTCTTGGACATCGGAGCTATCCCTGATTGATGTAGGTGTCGATCTCAAGGGCAACCCTCGTGGCTGTCTCGCTATCGAGGGCTTCCACCACCACGGCAATCTCTTCGCCTGTTTTCACCTTCATGGCCAGTAGTCTCAACGCTGATGCGGCTGAGACATCGGGGCCACCCGGTCTGCGGAGGGTGACCTCGACACCCTCGGCTTTCACGAGGGACACGATTTGGCCAATCGGTCGGGCGTGTAATCCAACGGGATCGGTGACGACGACAGTGTGGGTGTAGGTGTGGGTCACTAGTCGACTCCTCCAGGAATAATGACCACTTTGATCGCTGTTCCTGATGTCACCGCATTAATCGCGCCCGCAACATCATCGAGGGGAAGTCGGTGGGTAATGAGGTCTTTCACAGGGACTTTGCCCTCTGCGATCAGGGCGAGGGCTTCCTTATTCTGTGCTGGGCTGGAGCCGTTTGCTCCTGCAAGAATCAACTCGCGATAGTGCACCACATTGGAGTCCACGGCAATCATCGGCTTGTCTTTCGGAAGTCCTCCAAAGAAGCTGATGCGGCCACCCGGTGCCGCCAATGCGATGGCTTGCTCTTGGGCCTGTCCAGAAGGGGCAGCGGTGATAATGACCGACGGTCCAACACCATCCGTTTCGTGGCGCACGATGGAGTCCAAATCCTCTGTGGACATGTCAATCGCACGGTCGGGCGCCACAGCGGCTGCGGAGAGTTGCAAACGGCTGCCGTTGATGTCAGCGAGAAAAACCTTGCGCGCTCCAAGCGCCCGGGCTAGACGCACATGGAGGCAGCCAATGGGTCCTGCCCCCATCACCAAGACGGTGTCGCCTGGGCCCACTGAGATGACCCTCTGTGCATTGAGAACACACGCTAGGGGTTCAGCAACCGCTGCTTCTTCAAAACTGAGCGTCCCAGGAATGAGGTTTACACCGTTGGCCTTCAAGACTGCGCTCGGAACAATCATTTCTTCTGCAAAGCCACCGGGGTATTGGTATCCCATGGATGTCTGATTGGGGCATATCCCCTGTTTCCCGGCCTTGCAGGCCCAACACTCTTCACAGGGCACCGCGGCAATAATCTGGACTCGATCACCCTCGCTAAAGTCCACGACACCGGCGCCGCGGGCAATGACTACCCCCGCGATTTCGTGACCGATGATCTGGGGAGGGGTGAGCCGGGGATGTCCGTGCTGAAAAATCTTGGCGTCCGTGCCACACGTTGCGCACGCCATCACTCGAATCTTGAGTTCTCCCGCTTGCGGTTCGGGACTATCGACCTCTTCAATCACAAGTTGCCCGGGGGCTTTAAACACGGCGGCCTTCACGACGTTAGATTCCTTTCACTAACAGTGACCTAATTTCTTCCTCCGACGTGGAGGAGAGCAAAACTTGCGCGCTGGCGTCATCCAACAGAATCTCTGCCAGATTTCCCAAAATCTCTACGTGTCCGTCTCCGGCTGCCGCAATTCCGATAGCAACAGACACCTGCTCGTTAACCCAGGCAATGGGCTCCAGGAATCGGACGAAGACGAGTTGGTCAAAGAGGACGTACTGTCGTGACTTGTCCGTGCCGTGGGGGATAGCGAACCCGCCGCCAATTTCCGAGGGAAAAATCTGCTCCCGTTCCCACATAGCTTCTGCATACTCGGGTTCGATTGCGCCGAGCTCGCGCAACAGAGACCCACAGACAGCTACGGCCTCCTCTCTCGAGGAGGCCGTAGCGTCTAGGACGATACCGGCCGTCTGAAGCAGATCATCCATCGGAGATAGTGCCGCCGCTCTCCAGAGCGCCGACAAGTCTCGCGATGTTCAAATCGCCGAGGAACATATCGAAGATGATGACCACGGAGTCCGGCACGGCTTGTTTTGCGCGGTGGCTGAGGCCACGGTGCACAAGAACTAAGTCGTGCGGAGTCTCGCGGAGCTCGTGCACAGGTGCGTGCACGACGCTAATCTCCAACTTTTTCAGCTGCTTTGCTAGTTGACGTGCGACCAAAACACTCGATCCCATGCCTGCTTCGCATGCAACGACGATGTTCCTCACATCGGCTGCCGATATCGATGCCATCGGTATTCCTACTTTCCGGCCTTCAGGTCCTTCGTGCGCTTCTTTGCAGCCTCGAAGTCTGCCTCAGTGGCGTCAACCTTCGACAGGCGAAGGATGAACCATCCGACAACGAACGACACTGCGGCTGAGAGTGCAATTCCCAGGAGCACACCGAGGTGGTTTCCAGGAGGTGTCACAGCCATGTAGGCGAAGATGGATCCGGGCGACGGGGTCGCTACCAGTCCCACTCCGGTCACCATGAAGGTTGCCACACCAGTCGCTCCACCCAAAATGGCTGCGAGCACGACGAGCGGGCGCATCAGCACGTAGGGGAAGTAGATCTCGTGGATACCGCCGAGGAAGTGGATGATAATCGCACCCGGGGCAGAACCACGAAGGATCTTGGGTCCAGCAAGCCAGAATGCAAGCAGGATTCCCAGACCGGGTCCTGGGTTCGTCTCCAGCATGAAGAGGATTGATTTCCCAGTCTCTTCAGCCTGAACTACTCCGAGGGGTCCGAGGACACCGTGGTTGATGGCGTTGTTCATGAACAGGATCTTTGCCGGCTCGATGAGAACGGAGGCGATGGGAAGCACACCGTTATCGACTAGCCAGGAAACACCATTGCCCAGAACGGTGGTAATTGCGCTCACGATAGGACCGATTGCCAAGAATCCCAGGAGGGAGCCCAGCATGCCGGCAATACCGAGAGAGAAGTTACCAATCAGCATCTCGAATCCAACAGGCGTAATTGGGTCGAGTACCTTGTCAATGTACTTGAGAATCCAAGCCATCAACGGGCCGATAATCATTGCTCCGAGGAACATGGGGATATCGGTTCCCACGATCACTCCCACGGTAGCGATTGCACCGATAACGGCACCACGCTGACCATGGACGATTCGACCACCGGTGTAACCGATCAAGATCGGCAGGAGGTTCAGAATCATCGGACCGACCATCGACGAGAATTCCTCGTTCGGCAGCCAGCCAGTGGGGATGAAGAGTGCGGTGAGCAGACCCCACGCGATGAAGGCTCCGATGTTCGGAATCACCATTCCCGCGAGGTTGCCACCAATTTTTTGGAGTCCCGCACGCCAACCGGCCTGGGTCCCCGTCCCCGAAGGGATGAAATCACTCATTGGGTATTACCTTCCTGTATGAGGGTTGTGCACGAGGCCGAGTTGCCAGGGTGGGTCACACAGGGAGAGAGTGCTTCCCATCCTGGCGTCTCGATTCGTGCTTTCGTTTTCTTCAATGAAAACGAAACTGTGTGGGAGGTGTGTCATGCCACAACCACCTCTACTCCGCTGCTCGTAAAGCGATCGATAAAACTGTCGTCCGTTTCGAGGTCGGTAACGAGGCGGTCGACGTCTTTGGGTCCACCAAAATTCACCGGGTAGACAGAACCAAACTTGCTGTTGTCTGCGAGCACAATGCGCTCCACAGAGTTCTCAATCATTATGTGTTTGACGAGGGCCTCGTCCGTGTCATAGGCCGTGAGTCCGAGCTGCGGAGAAATTCCGTTGACGCCGATGAAGGAGACCACCGCGTTGAGTTGCCTCAGATCGTCCACCGTCTTCGCTCCGACGGCGCTCAGGGTCGTGGGTCTGATGCGACCGCCGAGCATGTGAGTCTTGGTGGAACTATCCGCAATCTTTGACGCCAGAGTGACACTGTTGGTCACAACGAGGAGGTCTTTGCGGTTGCGCAATGTGTTGGCCAGGAACTCGGTGGTCGTCCCGCCGTCGACAAAAATGCATCCTTCGCGAGGGATGTATTGGGCAGCTGTCTCTGCAATCCGGCGTTTGGCGTCGGAATTTCGATTCAGACGCTCGGAGATTGTGTACTCGTGAGCAAATCTTTCAAGCGCTATAGCCCCACCGTGCACTCGACGGAGGATTCCTCGCCGCTGCAATACATCGAGATCACGTCGCACGGTCTCTGTGGCAACACCGAGTTTGTTGGCTGCCTCGGCAGCGTCGATACGGCCATCGTTGAGGGTCCAATCGACGATGCGCAACCGCCGCTCTTCTGCCAACAGCACTGTTGTTCTCCCAGCTCAACTCAGGTGGTGCAGAAAACCTAACACAAAACCACAGATAACAACACAAATTCCCACATAAAACCAGATGTCGATTCAACTACCAGTTGAAATAACTGCGGGTTCGCGCAATTCCCGCGTGAGGTCTACTTTTTCACTCATAACAACGGACGGGAGATTGGCCAGCGAGGAGAGCTGAGATCCCTCCTGAGAGACCTTGGCCGAGCCCCATGCGACGGCCGTGCCCACAGCTCCGGCGAAATCCGCGGGGTTCTTCACGGTGTGGGAGAGGTAGCCCGCGAGACTTGCGTCGCCTGCGCCAATAGTGCTCACCGTGGGAACTGCCTCGGCAC
This sequence comes from Actinomycetota bacterium, assembly GCA_009704535.1. Lineage (GTDB taxonomy): Bacteria > Actinomycetota > Actinomycetes > Actinomycetales > Microbacteriaceae > Pontimonas. Next base: position 1,241 of record WLEA01000005.1, on the reverse strand, counting down.
ACGCGAAGGCCATGAGGTTCTCGGAGAGCCCAATCATTCCGTCCACGCCAAGGCTCACCAGAACCTCTCCCACGCCCCATGATCTGACCTCGTTCCCAGCATCGACCACGTCGCCGAGTGTCACCAACGAACGGCCTACGCACTCCGCTAACTCGGTCGCATTGGGCTTGATCACATCGGGGATTCCCTCGCTAGCCCAGCTGCGCAGTTGCGAGCCTGAGGTGTCGAGAACGAGCTTGGCCCCGAGTCTCGACGCGAGCTCTTTCATCTCTCCCATGTCCACCTCGTTGCCATTGCTCAGAAGGGGAAGTGCTCCACACACAGCCAGGAAGCGGCACTCCTTCGCCTGTGCCGTGGCGGCGGCTTGCTCGATGAGGTTAGCCCACACAGATTCCTCGAGCGCTGGGGCCCCCTGATTGATTTTTGTCGTTCGACCGTCAGGTTCAAGAAGGGTGATCGACACCCGAATGTCGGCAGCGGAGTTCACCGGCGCTATCCATGCTCGCTGCTGCCAGCGCGTTTGCTCCGATGCGGGCACCGGCACAATCGCGCTGACCTCAATGCCGCCAAGCGACAGAGCGTGACCGACATTCACACCCTTTCCGGCCAGCTCCTCCGTCACCTTTGACGCTCGCTGGACTGAGCCTGGTTGCAGGGAGCTGATGAAGTAGGTGCGGTCAATGGAAGGGGCAGGGGTGATGGTGATGACTGATGGCACTTGTTCTCCTGACGCCCGATGGTTCACAAACTATAAGTGATTCCCCCAGCCTCAGGGCTGCGGGTCATGGCGGAGGAGCAACCTTCGCAGCAAATGCGCCTCGCAAGGGGTCGCGTCGGAAGCTGAATCTGGGAGTCACGACGTCATCCGCCTCCAGGGCAGCCCCCACTCGGTTGGAGAAACCAGGAAACAGAGGGAAATGGGAGGAGGCGTCCCAAGGCTCCCGACGCCCCCTACATTCAGGCGATTGCCTATACTTATAGGCGTTTGCCGCCTTAGCTCAGTTGGTAGAGCGTCTCACTCGTAATGAGAAGGTCGCGGGTTCGATTCCCGCAGGCGGCCCCAGTGAAACAGCCTAGAAGCCAGAAAAACCCTGCAGCTGCAGGCCTATCTGAATTACCCTCTGGCAGACGATGGGAGATTTGCGGTTTGCGACGGGTGGTTCATGGGCATGGATGATGAACTTGGTTTTCCTCGGCTGGGAGCTCTTTGGAATCCTCTACACGTTCAATAACAGCCAATA
>WLEA01000049.1 GCA_009704535.1 Actinomycetota bacterium | reverse complement strand
GCCAATCATGGCCTGGCGATAAAACCCAAGCTGGCTGGGGTCTGTCACCGCGACAATTTGCATCACACCGGCATCGGTGAGTTTGCTCACGCGCTGCCTCACGGCTGCCTCGCTCAGGCTGACCCGTTTGCCTATTTCGGCATAGGACATGCGACCATCGCGCTGCAGCAAGCTGATAATTTCCTTAGCTGCAGCGTCGATTGCGACCCGTGGAGTCAGTTCTGCGCGAGGCATACTGTGATATTCGCACTATTTTTGCTATTTTGCAATCGAAAAACTCACCAATGTGGAAAATTGCAACGAAAAAAACACTAATTTTCCGGCTAGACCTACGGGTCGCCTCTGCGTTAGGTTATGGGCATGACTACTCCCACTTTGAAAAACTTTGTCAACGGTTCCTACGTCGACTCCAAAGGCAAGGATTCCCTTGAGTTGGTCGACCCCGCCACGGAGAAGGTCTATGCCCACTCCCCGATTTCGAACCAGGCGGATGTCGATAGCGCCTACCAGGCAGCTGCCACTGCGTTCGAGTCGTGGAAAGAGACCACGCCCTCCGAGCGCCAACTGGCTCTATTCCGCATTGCGGATGAGATGGAGAAGCGCGCCGAAGATTTTGCCGACCTAGAGTCTCAGGACACCGGTAAGCCGCGTGGATCGCTCGTGGACAACGAGATTCTTGTGAGCGTTGACCAGATTCGGTTCTTCGCCGGAGCTGCCAGAAACCTTGAGGGTCGGGCGGCCGGCGAGTACATGAAGGACCACACCTCGATGATTAGGCGTGAGCCGATTGGTGTCATCGGTCAGGTCACTCCCTGGAACTATCCGCTCAACATGGCTGTGTGGAAATTCGCTCCCGCTGTGGCAGCTGGTAACACCACGGTGCTGAAGCCCTCCGATACCACCCCGCAGAGCACCCTGTTGCTCGCTGAGATCTGCTCGCTTCACCTGCCCCCCGGTGTCGTCAACGTCATCACCGGTGACCGCACGAGTGGTGCCGCGATGATCGACCACAAGATTCCTCAGATGGTCTCCATCACCGGTTCTGTGCGTGCGGGTATGGAGGTCGCAAAGGCCGCATCCAGTGACCTCAAGCGCGTCCACCTGGAGCTTGGTGGCAAGGCCCCCGTTGTTGTCTTTGACGACGCTGATCTTGAGCTTGCTGCTGAGGGAATCGGAATCGCTGGTTTCTTCAACGCCGGCCAGGACTGCACCGCAGCCACCCGAGTGTTGGTCCACAAGAACGTTCACGACGAGTTCGTCGCCGTGCTCACCAAGTGGGTCAGGGCGAATGTCAAGACCGGTATGCCAAGCGACCCCGATGCCTTCTATGGCCCGGTTAACAATTCGAACCAGATGGATCGGGTGATGGGCATGATTGGTGCCCTACCGAAGAACGCCACCATTGAAATGGGTGGCGTTCGTCAGGGTTCATCCGGGTACTTCATTGAGCCCACCGTCGTGACTGGTCTGAAGCAAAAAGATGACGCCATCCAGAACGAAATCTTCGGACCGGTCATCACCATCCAGCCCTTTTCTGAAGAAAAGGAAGCCCTCCAGATGGCCAACGATGTTCTCTATGGCCTTTCCTCGAGTGTGTGGACGAGGAACCACGGCCGCGCAATGCGCTTCGCCAAGGGACTGGACTTTGGTGCGGTGTGGATTAACTGCCACATCCCGCTCGTTGCCGAAATGCCCCACGGCGGCTTCAAGCACTCGGGCTACGGAAAAGATCTCTCGCAATACGGCTTTGAGGACTACACACGCATCAAGCACGTGATGTCCTTCATCGGCGCATAGCCAAAGATTTACAGGACTGTAACGTCTCTTGCTAACACGGCACGGGATGGGCGGTCTATCATCAAGAACTAAGTGGCATCCCAAAACGACAACAAAGGAGTTTCGATGATGAATCGCCCATTACCCGAAGACCCGATGATTCGTAGCCTCATCAAGATGGCCAGGAAATCGCAGGTCTCGAGGCGCACCTTTCTGGCAGGAACCGGCGGTGGCGCCGTAGCTCTGGGCTTGGCCGCGTGTGCTGGCGATGCTGAGATTGTTGCCCCTGAGGACATCTCGGCGACAGACAAGACCCTCAACTGGTCCAACTGGCCCTTCTACATGGACGAAGACGACGATGGCAACTACCCGACACTGATGCGCTTCGAGGCTGAGTATGGCATCGACGTCAATTACGTGGTCGACTACGACGACAACAACAACTACTTCGCCAAGGTCCGTGACCAGCTCTCACTCGGTCAGGACATCGGCGCTGACCTCGTCTGCCCCACCGAATGGATGGTCAGCCGCTGGGTCAGCCTGGGCTATGTCCAAGAGTTCAACGAAGCCAACATGCCGAACAAGGCAAACGTTGTCGCGAGCCTGGCTAATCCTGACTTTGACCCAGGTCGCAAGAAGTCTCTTCCCTGGCAGGCAGGTTTTGCCGGCATTGCCTACAACACCGAGAAGACCGGTGAGGTTCGCACCATTGAAGACCTGTGGCGTGATGACCTCAACGGTCGTGTCGTGGTTCTCTCCGAGATGCGCGACACCATGGGCCTCCTTCTGATGGCGAACGGTGTTGACATCTCTGGCGACTGGGGCAATGACGAGTTCAACGCTGCGATTGATGTGCTCACGGAGCAGGTCGGCCGCGGACAGATTCGTAACGTTCGTGGAAACTCGTACACCGAGGACCTGGTCAACGAGGATGCTCTCGCAGCAATCGGGTGGTCTGGTGACATCACGTTGCTCAACTTGGAGGCTGGCTACGAGAAGTGGAAGTTTGTCTTCCCCGAATCTGGTGCCACCATCTGGAACGACACGTTCGTGATTCCTGTGGGCTCGCCCCGCAAGACAAACGCGGAGATTGTGATGAATTACTACTACGAGCCGGAGGTTGCCGCTGAGGTAGCTGCATGGGTGAACTACGTGACACCTGTTGAGGGTGCCTACGAAGCTGCCATCGCTATCGATCCTGAGCTTGCCGAAAACCAGCTCATCTTCCCGAACGCTGAGACCCTCTCGAAGGTAAAGGCATTCAGGACGCTCGATTCCGCTGAAGACAACGAGTACCAGGCAGCCTTCCAGGCTGTGGTGCTGGGCGCTTAGTAGACGGGGACCGGAGAAACTCCCGTGGCAGAGTCATCGTCATCTGTCCGCGGATTCGCTGAGGCGGGCGCCGACCTTTCACTGGTCGGCGTCAGCAAGCGTTTCCCTGGCTTTACCGCGATTGACGACCTCTTCCTGGACATTCCGGCGGGGTCCTTCTTCGCTCTCTTGGGTCCGAGCGGATGCGGCAAGACGACAACCCTGCGCCTGGTTGCGGGTCTCGAAGAACCCACCCAGGGCAAAATCTTGATTGGTGGAAAAGACGTGACTAACACGACCTCCTATCAACGCCCGGTGAACACTGTCTTCCAGAGCTATGCGCTCTTCCCCCACATGACCATTCTGGAGAACGTGGCTTTTGGTCTTCGTCGGCGAAGAATTGCTGACGCGGAGAAGCTTGCCAAGGAGGCGCTTGACCTGGTGGAACTTGCCCATGTCGCTAGCAGGAAGCCATCACAACTCTCCGGTGGGCAGCAACAGCGCGTCGCTTTAGCCCGAGCGGTAGTGAACCGCCCGGCTTTGTTGCTGTTGGATGAACCGCTCGGCGCGCTGGATCTCAAGCTTCGGCGCCAAATGCAACTCGAGCTCAAAGACATTCAGAGCGAGGTGGGCCTCACGTTCCTTCACGTCACCCACGACCAGGAAGAGGCCATGACCATGGCTGACACCGTCGCAGTCATGAATCATGGCCGCATTGAGCAGATGGGCGCTCCCGAGGCTCTCTATGAGTTGCCCACCACCTCTTTTGTTGCAGCTTTCCTTGGCCAGTCGAATCTCTTCACGGGGGATGTGACCGATTCGAGTGCAACGACGATGACCGTGGGAGTTGCGGGAGTGGGCATAGTGGTTCCGCTCGATCGGGCTCAAGTTCACCGCGGTGTTGTCACCGTTGGTGTTCGCCCCGAGAAAGTGACACTCCACCGCGAGAAACCCTCTGGGTCCAATAGAACTGTCATTGGTCCCGGTCGTGTTACCGACGCGTCCTTTAGTGGAGTTAGCACGCAGTACACGATCGCGGTCCCCGGATTTGGTGACGTGACGGTGTTTGCTCAAAACACCTCTCTCGGTGATCACGCGCGCCCGGGCGACGAGGTCTACTTGTCGTGGTCCCCGGAGCACGCGTTTGGCTTGCTCGATCACCCCAGTGTGTCCTCAGGCAAGTTCGTTGCCGACACCGACACCGGCTCCTTGGTGGTCGCCGAGCGTGAGAAGCTCGAGGCGGAACTCGAGGAGTCCTAGACCATGGCGTTCGGGGCTTTTCAATCGAGTGTTGGCGCGGGTGCGCCGTCGGGTGCGGCGCTTGTTCAGCGAAAGAGCCCGGTGGCGTTGCTCTTGCTGCTCCCCGGTGTTCTCTACCTGATTCTCTTTTTCCTCACCCCGCTTCTCTCGCTCGTGCTCACGAGTTTTCAGGAGCCGGTGCCCGGCGGGTTCATTGGCGAGTTCCAGAATTCTTTCCGTTGGGAGAACTACACCCTCGTCATCGAGACCTACTGGCCCCACATTTCCCGCTCCTTCATCTACGCCCTGGTCGCGACATTCTTTGCCCTCGTCATCGGCTACCCCATCGCCTACGTGATTGGGGTGAAACTTCGCGCTTATCCACTCCTTCAGGCACTGGCGCTCGTCTTGGTGATTGCCCCCTTCTTCATTAGCTTTCTTCTTCGCACCCTCGCTTGGAAGCAGATCTTCGCTGATGAGGGCTGGCTGATGAGTGCGCTCAAGGGCTTGCAGCTCATTCCGGCGGAGGCGTACTTCACGGGAACCCCTGCGGCGGTCATCTTTGGGCTGACCTACAACTTCATTCCCTTCATGACCCTGCCCATCTATACATCGTTGGAAAAGCTCGACCTGCGTTACGTCGAAGCAGGGGGAGACCTCTACGCCCACCCCATCACTGTGTTCCGCACGATCACCTTCCCACTCTCGCTTCCAGGTGTGCTTTCGGGTGTCCTGCTGACCTTCATCCCGGCCGCAGGTGATTACATCAACGCCAGCCGAGATTTCTTGGGGTCCACGGACACTCAGATGATTGGCAACGTTATCGAGGCGAATTTCCTGGTTCTGCAAAACTTCCCCGCAGCGGCAGCACTCTCGCTCCTGCTCATGGGCGCAATTCTCGTTCTGGTGAGCGCGTATGTGAAGCGCAGTGGAACGGACGAACTGCTATGAGAGGCTTTGGCAGGTACGCGCTGTACATCTATGTAGCCATTGCGTTCGTCTTTTTGATGATTCCGATTGTCTACACGGTTGCGTTCTCGTTCAACGACGCAAGGCGTACCAACATTGTCTGGCGTGGGTTTACTTTTGATAACTGGCGCACGGTCTGCGATGCGCCCTCGGTGTGTGAGGCCTTTGGCAACAGTATTGTGGTCGCCCTCGTTGCCACCGTGATGGCCACGACGCTCGGCACCATGATTGCGATCGCGCTGGTGCGCTATCGTTTCCGCTTCCGCTCGGCGACAACTCTCCTCCTGTTTTTACCGATGGCAACGCCTGAGGTAGTACTCGGCGCTGGGCTTGCAGCCCAGTTTCTCGCCGCCGGTGTGGAGAAGGGTCTTGGCACCGTAATTCTGGCCCACACCATGTTTTGCGTCAGCTTCGTGGTGGTGACCGTGCGAGCTCGGGTGGCAACCCTCGATCCAGCCCTGGAAGAAGCGGGCCGAGATCTCTACGCTTCGCCCGCGCAGGTGTTTTGGCGCATCACCTTCCCGCTGCTCATCCCCGGGATTATGGCTGCGGCACTGTTGTCGTTCGCACTGAGCTTCGACGACTTCATCATCACGAATTTCAACGCGGGTCCTGACATGACCTTCCCCCGCTACGTCTACACGGCGGCCGCGCGGGGAATTCCAGCGCAAGCCAACGTCATCGCCTCAGCTGTGTTCTTCTTGGCTATTGCCCTGGTCCTGGTTTCGCAGATCAATGGGGCCATCAAGCGCCGACAACTGCAGCACACCTAAAGGACCGGCGTCTCATGGCGAGCATTGATCGGGAAGGTTTCACGCGCCTTTGGAGTGAGGAAACGGAGTTTTTCATCTCCCAGCGGCCCCAACTCGACGGCTCTCCGGGAGAAAGCCGTTTCGCCCAGGCCCGATGGCGTCCCGGTGCTCTGAATGGCTAAGTGGCTGGGTCCTTGGCCTGTCTGTGTCGACTATGCCTCTGGTGCGCACTTCACCTGTGTGGATGGAATCGACCACATTGATCTGTGCCTGGGCGCTACCATTGCGCGCGTGCTGATTGAGCCGGCCATGACGAACATCGGCATTGTGTTGCCAGAACCTTCCCATGCTGTCGTGGTGGGCAAGACCATCGGCAGTGGAATCCCCGCAGGCGCCTATGGAATGACGGCTGAGCTGCAGGAAAAAGTCCGCGCAAACATCCACCTCGAGGACATCGACGTCGGGGGTGTTGGCCGTACTTTGGCGGGAAACGCGCTGTCACTGGCTGGCATTCGAGCAACGCTCGCCGACGTCGCCGCTCACACTGCGCATTTCCGAGAAGCCGTGGAAAGCTTGGTAGGTGAGTAACGCGCTGTTTGACTGTCGCGAACCCGCGGCTCTGCTCGAGGGTATGCGAAAAGCGAGGATGGCGATCGGTCGGGGCAAGGTTGTCTGTGTCCCGACCGACACGGTCTATGGGCTGGTGGCCGATGCGTTCAAACCAAGCGCAACGAAAGCTCTGCGTGATGCGAGAGGTATGGGGGAGAACGACCCGCTCGGAGTACTGCTGCCGGGGATTCCGACGCTTCGCGCGCTTGCCGAAAATGTCTCGGACGAGGTCCAGGCCCTTGCCGGGGAATTCTGGCCAGGGGCACTCACCATCATCACCGCCGCAGGGGAATCGTTGATGTGGGATTTGGGGAATACCCAGGGCACGGTGGCTTTGCGGATGCCCTCAGAAAGGATTGTTCTAGAGCTCCTCAGTGAAACAGGTCCTCTGGTAGCCTCGAGCGCTTACCGCTTGGGGGAAACCGGTGGATTGACCGCTGAGGACGCCGAGGCCACATTCGGTAGCGATGTCGCTGTCTACCTTTCCTCAGGAGTCCGCTATTCAGCCGGTGCGCTGTCGACTGTCGTAGACGCCACTGGTCTTGACAGGCCAGGCGGTAAGCTGCGCCTGGTCCGAGAGGGTGCTATTCCTGCAACCGATATCTACGCCGTCGTGGATGTTTCCAGGTTCGGTTAAACCTCGACTCTAAGGCCGATTGGTGCCACACCGCCAGGCTTGCTAAAGTCCATAAAGGACGTCGTTCGCCGCGCACTCGTGCGCCCCGAAACTGGAGACAGCGCTGTTAGCAGAAGCCACTGAGACCTTGCTCCAGTTAGCCGCTAGCGACTCTGGAGACTTCTCTCCGCCCACTATCGGAGAGTTTTTTCCACCCGCCATTCTTTTTGAAGGCACCATCTTTGAGATGAACCGGATCATTCTGGTCCGCCTGCTTGCTGTTGTTGCTCTGATTCTTGTGTTCTGGCTCGGAACCAGGAAAATGAAGATTGTGCCCGGCCGTTTCCAAGGTGTGGTGGAGATGGCGTTGAATCTCGTTCGCGTCAACATAGCTGAAGATCTCCTCGGGGAAAAAGATGGCAAGCGGTTCTTGCCCCTGCTCACCAGCATCTTCTTCTTGGTGCTCTTCATGAACCTGACCGGAATTATTCCGGGCCTCAACATTGCGGGCACCAGCGTCATTGGCATGCCGCTCGTTCTGGCTGTTGCCGCCTATGTGGCGTTCATTTACGCTGGGTTGCGAAAGCACCCCGTAGCGTTCTTGAAGAACGCTCTTGTTCCCCCGGGTGTGCCCTGGCCGCTCTACATCATCGTGACGCCCATTGAGCTGGTGTCGACCTTCGTATTGCGCCCCATCACGCTGACACTTCGTCTCTTGATGAACATGGTTGTTGGCCACTTCCTGCTCGTGCTGTTCTTCTCGTCCACTCACTTCTTCGTGCTGTATTCCGACTCGTGGATGGCGTTCTTTGGCCTTGGCACGATCGCATTCAGCATTGCCTTCACTTTTTTCGAAATACTGGTCGCAGTACTTCAGGCCTACGTCTTTACTCTCTTGACCGCCGTCTACCTCCAGCTCGCGCTGGCGGAAGAACACTAAACCTCAGCCCGATACGCCATCGGGCTGACAACATGGAAGGAAACACCTGTGGACGCAACATCGGTTATCGCCGAACTCACTGGAAACATTGCGACGGTCGGTTACGGTCTCGCTGCTATCGGACCCGCGATTGGCGTGGGGATTGTGGTGGGCAAGACCATTGAATCGGTCGCTCGCCAACCTGAACTTCAGGGTCGCCTGACGGTTCTGATGTATATCGGTATCGCCTTTACGGAAGCACTGGCGTTCATCGGTATCGCCACCTACTTCATCTTCACCGGATAGGCCCTTTGATGCACACCAACGCAATCCTTTTCGCAGCGGAAGAGAGCACGATTAATCCCCTGCTCCCAGCGATCTATGACATTGTCTGGTCGATTATTCCGTTTGCCCTGGTCTTGTTCTTGTTCTGGCGCATTGTGTTGCCCAGACTGCAGAAGACTTTGGATGAGCGTTCTAGCGTGATCGAAGGTGGCATTGCTCAGGCTGAGTCCGCTCAGGCCGAGGCCAAGAAGGCACTCGAGAAGTACACCAAGCTCCTCGCTGATGCCCGCGCGGAGGCCTCGGAAATTCGTGACAAGGCCCGCCAAGAAGGTGTCGTCATTCTTCAGGAAATGAAGGAGGGCGCCCAGGCGGAAGCAAATCGCATTGCCCAGGCGGCAACAGCCCAGATCGAAGTTGAACGCCACCAGGCCGTGCTCTCGCTGCGCAAAGAGGTTGGGGCTCTCGCCCTGGATCTCGCAGCTGCTGTGGTTCAGGAGCGACTGAGCGAAGATGCGAAAGCTGCCTCGGTCGTTGACCGTCTGCTTGCTGACCTGGACAAAGAGCAGACTGGCTCTGACAGGGCCGCAGCTAAGGCTCCCGCGAAAAAGAAGGCCACAACCTAACAATGGGCGCTCAAACCAGACAATCCCTCGACCAGGCCAGGACTCTCCTGGCCGGTCGCAGCGCGCTGAGTCTTCCGCTTGCGCAAAATCTTTTTGCGGCCGCACTAGGACTGTCTGGTTCCCCTGCGTTGCGCAGCGCGCTGAGTGATTCAGCGTCCGAGGCCTCGACGCGGAAAAATCTTGCGGCCCAGGCATTCGCATCGCTGTCCACCGATGCGAAGCAGGTCATCGACGGTCTCGTGTCGATGAGGTGGTCGAGGGCTGAGGACCTGCAAGGCGCTCTGGAGGATCTGGGGATTCGGGTCTGTTCAGGCAGTGCTGATCCCAAGACTGATCTCGTCGGTGAGCTTTTGGCTATCTCTTCACTGGTGCACTCTGATGCCGACCTCGAGTTGGGTTTAGGGTCAAAGCGCGCCAGCGGACAAGCTCGTGCCAATCTCATGGGCTCGCTCTTGGGCACAAAGGTTTCCGGGGAAGCCTTGGCGATTGCCCGCCACCTGGTCTCGGACCCCCGTGGCCGTCGCATTGGGGCAATGTTGCACTCAGCAGCGGTGACTGTTGCGGACCACCACGGCAAGGGACTTGCCGTGGTGAGTGTTGCCCAGTCTTTGAGTTCTGCCCAGCGGGAGAACGTCGCGAAGCTACTGCGCAAGAACTATGGCCGCGACCACTACGTGGCTGAGGTGCAGAACCCCGGCGTGATCGGTGGAGTGAAGATTCGCGTTGGCCACGACGTGATTGATGGCAGTATCCAAGCTCGTTTACAAGACCTCAGAACACAACTTGCTGGTTAACCCCGGCGCCTCGCACGTGAGAGACGAATCACAACAAAAGGAAGAACCATGGCAGAACTAACAATCAACCCGGATGACATCCGCGATGCTCTGAAGAAGTTTGCGAAGTCTTATGACCCGGGAACGGCTGCGACATCCGAGGTCGGCCACGTCATCGATGCCGCTGACGGTATTTGCCACGTTGAAGGACTCCCCGGTGTCATGGCCAACGAGCTAGTCAAGTTTGCCGATGGAACCCTGGGACTTGCCCAGAACCTCGACGAGAACGAGATTGGCGTGGTTATCCTCGGTCAGTTCGCCGGCGTTGAGGCCGGTATGGAGGTTACCAGGACCGGCGAAGTTCTCTCGGTGCCAGTCGGCGATGGCTACCTCGGCCGTGTTGTTGACCCGCTGGGTAATCCCATTGATGGCCTTGGCGCGATCAAGTCCGAGGCCCGTCGCGCGCTCGAACTTCAGGCCCCCGGGGTTATGGCCAGGCGGAGCGTTCACGAGCCCCTTCAGACAGGAATCAAGGCAATTGACGCCATGATTCCGGTGGGCCGCGGACAGCGTCAGCTCATCATTGGTGACCGCCAGACGGGTAAGACCGCTATTGCCGTGGACACGATTATCAACCAGAAGGCAAACTGGGCAACCGGTGACCCCACCAAGCAGGTTCGTTGCATCTACGTGGCAATTGGCCAGAAGGGTTCCACCATCGCTGGTG
>WLEA01000048.1 GCA_009704535.1 Actinomycetota bacterium | reverse complement strand
CGCACCGTGTGACGGAGATGACTACTGGGTTTCCCCAGAAAAGATTCAAAGGCAGGCGGAGTTACTTCATTCGAACACGAATGTAGGACTGGTCCACCATCCAGCGCTGCCCAGTCCCGTTGGAACTCTGACTGCGCCAAGTCCAAAGGTGAAACGACGGAAAATGGTCACCAGAGGAAAGCCAATGCATGCAGTTTGGTCCACTGTAATGTTTCGCAAAATTGAGTTGCCGTGGATTGAAGTTCCCATACAGACCGCAGGTTCTGGCGATTTCATCACAATGAACCTGGTGACAGCACACAGCTCTACGTTTTACTTAGAGGACAAACTGTGGGCGGTCAAGAGGAATTCAAAAAAGCCAAGCGATGTGTCAGGTGAATACAAATCAATGGCGTCTCGATTAGTAACGGCGAAGTACCTTAAGCAGATGACCAATAGCGAGCGGGCTGTCAGGCTCACTTCCGAGGCGTTATCGCGAGCGGTGGACATTTCGGGTCTAAATTACGCCGAATCCCAGAGGGCGCTGCGGTTCGCTTCTTGGTCCAGACGGAGAAAGCTGCTCGAATACCTCGTGAAGCAGCTGTGGCGGACCTGTTTGAATTTGTTTCCCGCCCGAATCTCGGCCCCGGAGGAAAAGTAATGTTCTCAGAAACTGATGACAAGGGCCTTGCCTTCAACCAGCGCAATTACCGGCCCATGGTCATTAACGTGGCATTAACTGGTACGGAACCATCTAAGTCTGACAACCCGCGCGTCCCCATGAGCCCGCCGGAAATTGCGGCCGATGTTGAACGTTGCGCGACTCGAGGGGCGACTGTTTTCCACCTTCACATGAGGGACTCTCTGGGGAATCCGACGCAAAGTGAGGAGCGCTTTAGTGAAACGATTCAGCTAGTTAGGGCAGCAGTTCCAGCAGCGATAATCTGCGTAACAACTACTTCTCGTGGTAGCGCCAATTTCGACGAACGATGTGTTCCCCTCCGCCTCCAAGGAGGCTTGAAGCCCGATTTCGCGAGTCTCAGCATGGGCTCATTTAATTTCCCCAAGGTTGTATCAAGAAATCCTCGTAATGAAATTGAAATGCTGGCGGAGGTAATGAAAGCAGCCCAAATCCTTCCCGAGTTGGAGGTCTTTGAACCGGGAATGTTGGGCACAGCCCACCATTTGATTCGGAAAGGTCTCGTACCCGAAAAGCCTTCAATCAATATCTTTTTGGGGAACTTTGGCTCCAGCGGAGCCACTGTGGGCTCACTTGCGCCGTTCATGGCTGAACTCCCAATCGGATCAAATTGGGCCCTGGCGGGGATTGGACGTTTTCAACGGAAGGCGATCGTGTTGGCTGCGGCTCTTGGCGGAAATGTCCGAGTTGGTCTAGAGGACGATCCGATCGGGGACGGTTCTGGCGCCTGGTCAAACGCAGACGCCGTGCAGCTGGCTGCAGATGCCGCTGGCATAGCCGGGAGAACTGTCGCTAGTTTTGATGAAGCACGATCACTTCTTGGACTCTAGCTTTAGACAAGAGCAACGGCGTTGAAAAACTGTGCGCTGCAACGAAGAATCTCTGTGAAACTGAGGCGATCATGGAAAGCAACAAATTGTTTCAATCGTTTGGAATGCCCGCTCGGGTCAATCGGAACCCAAGAGATTTTGACGTACGGGGCGCCAGCTTGCCCTGCGACTGAATCTCACACAGTTGGCCGAGGTCACCCCGACCGTGGGACGCCGAAAACCGTAGCTCCTCTCACGTGATCTCGTCAGAGTTCGCCGCGACGAGTGAATAGGATTCTGGCCCAATCCAGCTTTCAGCGTCCCGAGTTTCGTTCAGAAAAAAGTCGAGTACGGACAAACCCGGAACAAATTCTGGAGATTTCTGCGTGTACTCCAGAAACTGACTGCGAACAAAAAACAACTCCATACCCGCAGCGTTGAATGCCGATTTTTGATACAACCGCTGGCCGCCGATCAAGTTCACATACGAAGTCGCTCCCAAGTTTTGAGCAATCTTTAGGATTCGGTCTTGGCCGGTAGCTCCGTCGGTTTGTATCGAACTAGCGTTGACAAAACGAGGTAGAACCCTGCCTAGCCGCTCCATAATCCCTCTGACGAAAAACATGTTGGTCTCCGAAACTTTCCTTATCGGGGAGTGCCACCATTCCGCAAGCAATCCTTGAAACTCTCCTAGGCGCGGTGACCGCGGGTAGGCTCGAGAAACCATACGCTGAAGCCCAGCAAAATCTCTATGGTCGAAAACGTAGCTCTTATCGGAAATACGCGAGGCGCTTGAGCTCACTGGCAGAGTTAGCCATCTATCGACTCCCTCAATGAGAATTCGGTTGCGATTTACCCAACCTCCTTTCGGGTACTTCACCGTGTCCAGGATGACAAACGCGTCAACAGCACCGACAAGGTGGAAATAGCCCAGATAGGGAAGGAAATAGGGTTGCATGACGGCTATTCTCAGTCCCACCCCTCAATAGTAGGCGCGGCAGGCGTTGGAGCCCTCAGGAGAAGACTTGAGAAGTACAAGATCCTCTGCCTCGTAAATTTGAGGTCAGATAAGCGAAAGAGAGAACTGTGGTTGAGGAAACTGTCAGCAAGGGTGTCACGTGCTACCTGCCCAACTGTGGCCAGGCGGGTGTTCCGAAGGGCGACAGCGCGGGTGGGTTGCTAAAGCGTGCGAGGGCCACGATGACCAAACACACGCTTAGCTTAACCGGAAGGCCCCCCGCTTCGGTTGCTAATGGACGGGCAAGAGTTGGGTTGAGGTCCAGGCCATGAGTTTTGTTGTGCTTTACGGAATCAGGACAGATTACGTCCACGAAGTTTCGGAGATTCTCGACAGTATTGGCTTGGAAGCAGAACTGTGGGACAACCGCGATGGTTCGCAAGATTTTGCTCAGCTCGAAGGCCGTCCGTTTGTTCTCGCCGCGGGCTCTCCCAACGGACGCATGGAATTGGACAGTGAAGCAAGAGGCCTCAAGATGAATCCCCATCCAGCAATCGTCCACCAGAGCGCTTCAGTCAGCCCCTCCGCGTCGCTCGGCCCAGGGAGCACTGTCAATCGGCTCGTTGCCATCGGATCGCGAACGAAAATTGGCTCACATGTTCAAATTAACAGGAGCGTATCAATCGGCCATGGAGCTCGCGTGGGAAATTTTGTATCGTTCGGCGCCGCTGTGGTCTTGTCGGGGAATGTCACAATCGAAGCCGCGGCGTTTCTGGGTGCCGGGAGCGTTGTGCTCCCAGGGCTAAAAGTCGGTAACGGGGCGATGGTCGGTGCCGGAGCAGTTGTGACAAGAGACGTACCAGCGGGCAGAACCGTTGTCGGAGTGCCAGCAAGGCTGATCTGAATTGCTCGAAAGTGCCAGGATCAAGAGACGACACTTGGCCATCGCTGTCGTCGAGCCTGCCTCTGTAAGGAACCTGATGAGCGGGTAATAGCGCGGAGCCGGTCGTCGACCCGTCAATCCGGTGACAAGCCTGCAGGGTATGAAGGTAGGTCGCGGCCATTGCTGAGGCGGCGTCTTTTCCAGCGCAATACGCTGCTTAACCTTCCGCCGGCGTTCGGTAGTTAGACTCAGAGCGGAGACATTGGTTGCTGTGATCCCACCCCCGTTTTTGGGCCGTGGTCAAGCCCCCAGTTTTCAAATCGCGTTGACAGTCGAGTCGCTTAGCCGGAACCAACGCACGATGGAGGATTCGACAAATCAGCCACGTCGAGTCCGAAATTGACTCGAAGCTCCTCTGCTGTTGCTTCACGGCGAATGGAGTAGGGCTTTGTCGTATGGGTTCTGAGGCGCCCGGTTTGGGAATTCCACAGGCTCTCCGTGTGGTTCACGACATAAGCCACTAGTGGCTTCCGCACCTCGAGCGGTCTCAGGCCTCTCTCCACGGCTCGGGTTTTGAGTCCAGCGTGGGGGCCCTCAAAAAGCCAAGAGTAGAGTGCGGTCGTGTCGTTGAGGTCCAATGGAAGGTCCGCCGAGCGGAGGGTGGCAAACGTAGTTGACCCGCAGACCTTGTTAAGGTTCTTTCGCCGACTGTAGAGCATCGCCGCCAGGTCCAACACCCACCCGCTCTGGATAACTCCCGGTCCGGCGCGTAAGCGTCGGAGTGTCGAAACGAGCTTGTGATGAACCAGGTCATCCGCGTCAAGGCAAAAAAAGATTGCGGGCTCCGAGAGGGTTTCTCTTATCTTTACCGCCGCAAGGCGACGTTTCACGTGCTTGTCGGCAATCTTTTCAGAGGCTGACTTCGGAACACGTGTAGGCGCGTGGATGAAAGTGACTTGAGAGTCAAGAAGCAGATCAACGGCGGGTCTGTCGTGGCCCACCACGAAAACATGAACTCCCTCCTCTCTCCCTACGACGCTCGCGAGGGTCCGACTCAGGTTCGATTCGACCACAGACCAATCGCCGTAGCCGGCCTTGGCGCCAAGCGGAATGATGAAGAAAACCGGGGTCTCGCGACGGATGCGAAGGACCGGGACATTACGGGGAACTCGGCTCTTTTCGACACGGGGTCGCAGTGACCTCATTTGGCGCACCCGCCTTCTTCTCGGGACGAATGTCTCCCGTTCTCAGGAGCTTATTGATGGAGAGAGGTTGGCCCCGGAGGATTCTACGTTCACCTGCTGAGTGGAACGGGAACCAGATGAGGGGCCAGAAGCGGAGAGGCGTCTTCTCCACAATGCCCCGCCTTTCCGGGAGTTCCTCCGCTGGTCGCGCAAAACCTTAGTCTCGCTGGAAACTGGGCCGATATGATTTTAGCTATAAAACACAAGGTGCTTAATGGTTGGTTATAGCAACGTGATTCTCATTTTGATGACAAGCGAACCCGAGATAGCGATACCTGCTACTGCTGCCGGTGTGGATTACATTGTCATCGACCGCGAAACAAGGGGCAAGGCCGCTCGGCAGAACGGCACTCATTTCGACCAGCGCACGGGAGATTTGGGTTTGGTGCGCATAATGTCCCAGGACCTTGGTCTTCCCGTCATTGTTCGTATCGATAGCCTGGGTCGAGAATCTGGCCAGCAGATTGAGGAACTCGTCGAGCTCGGCGTAGAGGGAGCAATGTTGCCGATGGCTTCCTCCGCCCTGGAAGCGCAGGAGTTTCTCGATCTTGTTGCAGGACGGTTGAAGACAATTGTCCAAATCGAAACCTCATCTGCCGTCGACGATATTGACCGTATCGCCTCGCTCGGGTGGGACATTCTGCATTTTGGGCTGAACGACCTCAGCCTGAGCCTCAGAAGAAAGGACATTTGGGAGGTCGTGGCGGATGGAAGCATGGCTCGCTGGCTCCAGCCACTGAGTGGCAGAAGGTATGGGTTCGGCGGAGCGACAATCTTATCCGGGGGTTACCCGATTCCCAGCCCCTTAGTACTCGGCACAATGGCCGGATTAGGGTGTGGCGCGGTTCTGCTGAGAAGGTCGTTCATTCGAGATTGTCCCGCTGCTCAAATGCCAGCCCAGCTGGCGAAGATGCGTGGATTCCTTGAAATGCGACTCCTGGATAGCTCCGCCAACAGGGCTGAGGCATACGAGACGTCACTGGCGGAATTGACCCGCATCGTGCTGGGTAATCATGATTAGTTTCGATCGCAATGAGGAGTATTACTCCATGCGGCACGTCCTGTCGAGTCTCGTACGGACGAACATCCCTGAGCGAGCCGGCCTACTGAAAGATCCTGCCTTTCCACTTGTTGTGCGTCTAGGTTCTAGCAAGTCGGGGAGCACCCTGTTCAGTCAGGTCTTGGGTGAATCGGGTGTGGTGGGTCATCCGACAAACGTTTCCGCGCTCTTTCCCTCGTCTGCTGTTCTGGGAACCATCGTGTCTGAACTACTGACAAATCGGAGATATCGAAACTACGGGGAGTTCGATTCTCTGTATGCAGGGGCCCAGTTTCAATCAGTTTCCGGGAAGACGTCAGGGGCCGGAGCCCCGGCGGAGTTTTGGGAGTTCTGGCTGAAGTTCTTCTCTTTTCCGGAAGTGCCAATTGGCCCTCAGGACTGGTCCGCCACAGCAGACTTTGCCGGCTTTAGCAGAGAAATTCGCGCAATTATCAACGTGATTTCCAAACCCTTCCTCTTGAAAGGTCATCATCTGAGCCACTATCTGGAGGTCTTTTCGAACAACGTTGAGAACTGCGTCTTCATACACGCGGTAAGAGATCCACTCGAGGTAATCCTGTCGACCGAGCGCGCTCGCGTTGTTCGATACGGGGACCCGGATCGATTCTTCGGATGGAAACCCCTTCAGTACGGACTTCTCGAGGGTTTGCCCCGCCTCATCCAAATTGCGGGTCAGTACTATTGGAACGAACGCGCAATTGAGGAAAGTGCAGCCCAATTGGGTAATCGCTATTTGAGGGTGAGCTACGAGAGTCTCTGCGCCTCGCCCTATGACTTCGTTGAGAATGTGAGAAGCAAGTTGAGCGAGTTTTCGGCAATTCCGCTTGCCGAGCAGACAGGCCAGTTGCCCCAGACATTTGAACCACGCAAGTCAGACGAGGTTGCCCGGCGCACTGCGTCGTCCGCTCTAAGTTACTGGACAGAGCGCTTTGGTCCAGCGAACGTTGTGAGCGGAGATACCGGATGAAGCGCATCTTGCTGATGTACTCGAACGGTTCCCCGAGTACCCGCCACATAGCAAATCTTCGGACACTGGCGCCCGACCTTGAGCCAAGTGTAGCGAAGTCAGAAATCGAAGCCCTTCAATTTGCGCCTGAAGCCAAAGCCATCATTGGCCAGCGATTCCTGGCTCAGGTTGTTCCGATAGCTCGAACTCTGGAGTGGGTCCAGAGTTCTGGAGGCGGCTATGACCATATTCCGTTTCAGCGGTTGGCCGATCAAGGTGTTCGACTATGTCGCTTCACAGGCCCTTCACAGGTTGTTGCCCAGCACGCTGTTGCGCTTTTCCTTGCTTTGGCCCGAGGAATCCCCGGGATAGTCGCTGCCCAAGGCGAAAAGAAGTGGGCCCGTGATGGGCTTTGGGCAGTGCTCTCGGCGCCGAGAAGAGCCCTAGTTTTGGGAAATGGGAGCATTGGAGCACGGGTCGTGACGGCTTTGGCTGCCCTTGGACTGGAGGTAGATGTCCTCCATGGAGGCTCCAATCCGCCTGAGGCGAGTGAAGCAAACAGAGTCCATGTTGGGAACTCTTGGATGGAAGACCTTGATCAAATAGATGTCGTCGTCAATTGCCTACCGCTGAATGAGGGAACACGTGGAATCGTATCTTCAGAGGTGATTTCACTCCTTCGCCCCGGAGCCTTTTTCGTAAATGTTGGGCGATTCGAGACAGTTGATGTTGAATCCCTTGTGGGGGCGCTCAAATCGGGTGGAATTGCCGGGGCCGCTTTGGACGTCTTCCCGGGTAGGGATGCGTTGTCTTCAGAAAGCTCGCTGTGGAACACTCCGAACCTCATCATTTCTCCCTATGTCGCCTCGCTTTACTGCTCACGAGGTGAGGATTTTGAGCGATTTGTCGAATCACAGGTTGAGCGCTGGGTGAGGGGAGAACCTCTTTTGGACCTCATAGAACCTGGACGCCAAAAATGAGAGGGCCGGCCCCGAGTGGCTCTGAAACTGGATGGAATCTCCCCGCGGTAGCCGGTGTGCCAGGGCATCATCAGCGAGAATCCTTATGGACCTGATTCAACTGGGAGCCGATGCTCCGCGCCCACCATCTCCTGGTACTGAGGAGACGGTGAGGGAAACGTGGCAGCGAGGACCGGTCGTGGTGAGTATTCTTTGCTCTGTCTTTAACCACGCGCCGTTCCTCAAGGACACGTTTGACGGTTTTCTGTCTCAAGTGACTGAGTTTCCATTTGAGATTCTCGTGCGAGACGATGCCTCTACAGATGACTCCAGGCAGATCATTCGGGATTACAGCCAGAGGTATCCAGGAATTGTGAGGCCGATTCTTGAACCGGTCAACAGGTACCCCTTTCTCCGGTCGAGGGTGGTACTTGGAGCCCTCGCCAGAGGCAGGTATCTGGCTTACTGCGATGGAGATGACTACTGGCTTGACCCTTCGAAACTTCAGCAGCAAGTCTCCAGCCTCGAGCGGAGCCCGGAGCTTGTGCTGTCTCATCATCAGGCTGTGATTGCGGAGAATGGACTTGTGACCTCACTGGCCAAGCTGCCACAAGCGTTGTGCAGAGGCTACAGCGGAACGGAATTGACCAGGGGGAAGTGGCTCATCACGCTGTCGATGGTCTATCGGAACGTTTTCGTCCCTGTGCACGAGCAGGCCAGCCGTTTCAAAAACTACGACGCGTACTTCATCTCGGAGCTGGGGCGTCACGGGGGGGCGGTCTTTGAAGATCACCTTCTTCCCGGTGTCTATCGTCGGCATCCGGCGAATACTTGGTCAGCGTTGGACCAGGATCAGAGAGATGCGGGACACGTTGTGAGCTATTTCTATATTGCCCGGCACTACAGAGACCGCGGCGAACTGGAGATGGCCCAGCATTGGCAGACAAAAGCCGTTCGACAGATCACGAGTAGCCTGGACCTCAATTCTGGCATAGGGCCCTCCCAGCCGGTGAGACCACCTCTTTTGAGCAGTTATGTCAGGAGGGTAAAGAGCCTGTGGCAGGAACTTGGGCGCGTCGCGGGGCGGGCTAGACGCTCTCTTGGCACCTTCAGAAAACAACCTGAGGGGGGTGAAGCGAATGAGTGAGACACTCACCACAAGTGACCAATTCACGGGAGTAACCCGCTGAATGACATCGGGTCTAGGCGAGGAACATAAAGCTGCGTCTGCCGTGAGTCCAGATCAGGGTGGCGAGCTCCAACCCCTGGATTGTTTTCCAGGGTCCTGGATGTCCTGGTCCCCAAACAAGCAAGGACACCGCCAATCCCGGCGAGGCGAAAGTATGGAATCTTTGACAAACCCAGTGCGGTTCGCGGGCCTGATTCCATAAATTCACCCGCTTATCGCACCGTCCAGAGCTCGCGCTCACCCAACAGGGTGAGACTCCGGGCTCAAGGGTAGCCACACATGGTGAGGCAGCAATGCAGAGTGGGTGTCCGCCCTCACTATCGACCTGGAGGGTGTGGGGTCACCACACACAGGAATCTCGAGCACAACAACGGCAGCAACAGCGCAGAGGTAGCAACCATCGCGATTCCTGTTCCGCTGGAGAAGTGGCCAGGGCGCGCATGGTAGCGACGCAGAAACTGAACCGTCCGCCTATCGAGAATGACACGTCGCGCGCTAAAACTGAGTCCTAGCGCGTGGGACCTTCGATAGCCGGCACACGCCGCGAGTGCCCGAAGGGAATCAAATAAGTCCTCAAAAGCTCTCAGACCTGTAGACGCTCAGCCATCGCAGTCATTGACAGAGCGCCGTGCGCGACGAACAGAATACAAGAGTTAGAGGGTTCCAGAACAGCCAAAAGAACCGGCTGCAACACTGGGAATTGTTTTTAGCGAGGCGGGACGGCCTGCGAAGCTCCCTGCTCAGGTTTGAATCTCGATAGATAAAGGAACTTCGGCCAAAGCCCAAATCCTCCACAGTTGAGTTGACAGGCGGTTGATGGTGACTCTCGGACCTGAGTACGCTTATCACCAAAGGACCGCGTTGCTAATTGAGGAGATTGTTGAACCCCGGGGAACTTTTGGCACCAATAGTCAGGTGGTTGAAGAGATTAATCCTCGATTACGGACCCCCCCAAATTAGTTCGCTGATTTTCAGTCTGCAGGCTTGTCGCAGACCGAGTCTGATCCGAGCTGTTGTGTCAGGGGAAACAGCACTTGCCCGGACCCCCAGCCTATTTGTCGACACAACCAGAATGGCTTTGCTTAGCGGGGTGACGGGAATCCCGAGAGTTATCACGCAGCTTGGAACAGCGCTTGCCACGATGGAAGCGCCCGGTAGCCTCCAAGTAAAGTTCTCTGAATTCGGTCCGGATGGATTTCTTTATCAACGAGGCTTGCCGACCCTGGGGGGTTCTCACGCGAAACGGCGATGGGTGGAGCGCAAGCGAATCGATCTCCGTCCAAGCGACGTTGTTCTCTTCCCGGACGTCATTTCTGTCCCCCATGGACCAAGAGATTCTGAAGTGACCATGCTGAGGGAACAGGGTGTACGTGTTTTCTTTATCGGGTACGACCTTTTACCCAAAACCCACCCACAGTATTTTCGACCGTATTCTCGCCTAATCTACGACCGCTGGTTCGAAGCGGCAGTGAGAGCGGATGGCATTATTTTCATTTCAAGCTCTGCGGAACGCGAATTCACTCGATTCGTGGCTGATGCCCGGGGAGCGCAGAGTTTTAGCCCAAGAACTGGGCATACCGGCTTGGCGTGTGAAGTTCCGGTTTTTGCCCAAAGAGCGGCAACTGGCAGGAAATCTTTGCAGAACAGGAAGAGTTTCGCATTTCTGATGGTCGGCACCCTCGAGCCACGGAAAGGGCACCAGGCAGTCCTTGAGGCATTCGAGCGACTGTGGGAGAAGGGGCGGCGTCATACGCTAACAATCGTGGGTCGTCCTGGCTGGCTAACCGAAAAGCTTCAGAAGCGGATCAGAGAGCATCCCCAGCTTGGGTTGCGCCTGTTTTTCCTTGACAAAGCTGACGACGAGCAACTTTGGCGAGAATACATCACAGCGGATGCACTGATCGCCAATTCTGAGGCAGAGGGATACGGCCTGCCTCTAATTGAGGCTGCGGCTGTTGGACTACCGATTCTTGCTCGAAGAATAGAGCCGTTTGTGGAGATTGCAGGTGATCACGCTTTCTACCTCGATTCTGGAGATGCCGATAGCGTCGTGGATTCAATAATTGAGTGGTGTTCTCTTGCATCAGCAGGCACAAATCCAGATTCGCGCGCTATT
>WLEA01000047.1 GCA_009704535.1 Actinomycetota bacterium | reverse complement strand
CGGAAATCGTAGGGGACGTGCTTGGCGCCCTCGGAAACAGTCACTTCGGACTCATGCTCGCCCTCGATGAATCCACCACCGACCGAGTAGTAGACGCTCTCGAGCAAGGTGGCGCCGTCATAGGACAGCGCCTGAAACTTCATGCCATTCGAGTGCTTCGGCAACATTGTGAGCGGGTGAAAGGAAATGTCACCGAGAGAGAAAGGAATGGTGTGGTCGAGCAACGTGAGTTCTTCCAAGGACACTGCCGTATCGAATGCGGTGCTGAGCACATCCGGATTGCAAGCTTCGGGTAGGTCGCCAGCAAGCCCGCGAACGAGGGCATTGGTGGTTCCGTGCCCGGCACCGGTCGCGCCAAGGGAGCCATAGAGACTGATGTGGACACCGGCTACCTCGGGCGTGAGACCTAATGAGTCGACCTCGAGCGCGAAGGCTCTGGCCGCCCTCATCGGCCCCACTGTGTGGGATGAGGAAGGGCCAACTCCGATGCGGAAGAGATCAAGTGCGCCGACGTGGGTCACGGGTTACTTTCTGAGCGGGGGTACTGGGTTAAGAACAGTGCGGGCCGGGAGTTCTCCCGACCCGCACCGCGATGACACGCGTGAATTACTTCTCGTTACGAGCCTTCAGCGCGTATTCCTCCTCTGGGGAGAGCACCAAGCGGTGGCGACCCCAGACTCCGAATCCGATCAGCATCACGACGTAGACCGCCGCGATACCAATAATCGCTGGCAAGAACGCCGGGTTAATCAAGAACCCGACGAATGCGATACCAGAGATGATGAGAGCAGCCCAGCCACCAAACACACCCCACGGAGAAACGTAAGGGCGCTTGAGGTTGGGGTGGTTCTTACGGAGGATCAAGAAGGCCGCTGCCTGCATACCGTAGGCGAGCATGGCACCCCACACAGCGATGTTGAGCACCACTGCGCCGGCAACAGCACTGGCGCCATCGGCACCGAGAGCTGCGAGGGCATCAATGAAGACCAAGGCTGCGAAACCGATAGCTCCACCAACGATGAGCGCTACCAGAGGAGTGTTTTTCTTGTTCGTCACGGAGAGCCCGCGAGGGTAGTACCCAGCGCGAGACAGAGAGTACATGTTGCGCCCGTAAGCGAACATGATGCCCTGTAGCGAGGCGAACAGACCAATCAGAGCCATCAGGCCAAGAATTGCGGCCAGCTGGTCATTCTGAAGGATGACGCGGAAACCGTCGAGCAGTGGCTCACCCGAGACGCGAATCTCTTCGGCGCCCACAACACCCGTGTTCAAGAACAGCACCAGCAGGCCGGTGAGGATCAGGGTTCCACGAGCCCACACACCCGCGCGAGGGATGTCCTTCTCAGGAGTGTGTGATTCCTCAGCCGCGAGAGGCAGTTCCTCGATGCCGAGGAAGAACCACACAGCGAAGGGGATGGCGTAGAGAATTCCGATGACGCCAAAGGGCAGGAATTCGTTGCCGCCTTCAGCAGGCGCGATGTTGAAGAGGTTGTCGAAGCTGAACAGTCCGGAGAAAATCGCCAAGACCGAGAACAGCAGCAGGATCGCGATTGCGATGATGGCAACCACCAGTGCAAAGCGGAACGACACATGTGCTCCAAGGGCGTTGAGACCAATGAAGACTGCGTAAAGGATCAACCACCATGCCCAGTAGGGGAGCTCAGCTCCGGTGAGTTCTCCGAGCACGCTTTGGGCGTAGGCAGCGGAGAAGAAGACCACCACAGCGGTCGTGGCGACATAGGTGATGGTCTCAGCGAGGCCCGTAATGAAACCTCCCCATGGACCCATGGCGCTTCTCGAGAACGAGTACGCGCCACCGGTGTGTGGCATAGCGGCGGACATTTCTCCAATAGAGAAGATGAGGCCGTAGTACATCACTACCAGGATGAGGAAGGCGATCAAGAGCCCTCCGAATCCTCCAACGTCCAGACCGAAGTTCCATCCCGAGAAGTCACCCGAGATAACAGCGGCGATGGCGAGACCCCAGAGGCCCCAGACGCCAGCGGCGCGTGTCAGTTGGCGTTTATCGAAGTAGGCCTTGTCGACCTTGGTATAGGTGACTCCAGCCACCTTGGTGTTGTCACTACTCATGTTCGTTGTCCCATCTGTCGATGGAGACCCTCCGGCCTACGCTGACCGGAGACCCTCCCCACGACCTTGTGAAAAGGAAATTGCTTCGTCACTGTATCGAAGATAAAGGCGAGAGTGCTAGACCATTAGGCAATCTTTTTTTTGGGGCAGTTCCCGGTGGTTACGTTCCCCCGCAAGCACGCAGGGCCAGTTCTGGGCTGAGTGCTTGACATTTAGGCTGATGCCCAGTTGTCTAAAGGTTGAAAAACCTACCTATTGTGAGGCGGCCTTATCCATGACAACAACAGGCTTTATTTCCGAGAGTGACCTTCAGCGACTTTACGACTCAGGTGAGATTGACACCGTGGTGATGGCTTTCACCGACATGCAGGGTCGCCTGATCGGAAAGCGCGTCGCTGCCCGACACTTCTTGGAGAACATTTCCCACCACGGCGCCGAGTGCTGCAACTACTTGTTGGCCGTGGACGTTGAGAACAACACCATTCAGGGCTACGAGCTCTCCTCGTGGGACACCGGCTATGCCGACATGGTCATGGTTGCCGACATGACCACACTGCGCATGGCGCCTTGGTTGCCAGGCTCCGTCATTGTCACCACAGATCTTGAATCCACGAGTCATCAGGAAATTGCTCAGTCGCCGCGGTCAATTTTGAAGACCCAGATTGCCAGGCTTGAGGCAATGGGTTACCAGGCCTTCGTTGGTACGGAGCTCGAATTCATCGTCTTCGATGACACCTACCGCGAGGCTTTTGCCAAGGGATATCGCGACTTGAAGCCCTCCACCGACTACAACGTTGACTACGACTTGCTGGCCTCCACGCGGGTTGAGCCCCTGTTGCGCGATATTCGCAACAAGATGGACCAGGCCGGGATGTATTGCGAGGGTGTGAAGGGCGAGTGCAACCTGGGCCAACAAGAGATTGCCTTCCTGTATGACCAGGTGCTTCGCACCTGTGACAACCACGGGATTTACAAGGCTGGCGCGAAGATGATTGCCGACGAGCACGGCAAAGCCATCACGTTCATGGCCAAATACAACCAACGTGAAGGCAATAGCTGCCACATTCACATGTCCTTCCGTGGCATGGATGGCTCCATGGTCTTTGCCGATGAGAAAGACCCTCGGGGCATGTCGGCAGTGTTCAAGAGCTTTATCGCCGGGCAGTTGGCCCACACCAAGGAACTCACCCTGCTGTACGCGCCCCAGATCAACTCCTACAAGCGCTATGTGGAGGGCAGCTTTGCGCCTACCGCCATCGCCTGGGGCATGGACAACCGCACGGTGTCCTTCCGTGTGGTTGGCCGTGGAGCGGGAATGCGCGTGGAGAACAGGGTTCCAGGTGGCGACGTGAACCCCTACCTCGCTACCGCGGCAATGATTGCTGCGGGCATCTCCGGTATTGAGCAGGGCCTCACCCTCGAGGACATTACTGAGGGCAATGGGTATGTTGCCGACAAGCCTCGGGTTGCCACGACGATGCGCGAGGCAGCGGATCTCTTTGACACCTCGAGTCTTGCCCGTTCAGCACTCGGCGATGGCGTCGTCGACCACTACGTCCACTACGCCCGGACCGAGATGAAGGCCTATGAGAGCGTTGTGACCGAGTGGGAGAGGATGCGCGGTTTTGAGCGCCTCTAAACCCCTGATCGGCGTCACCACATATCGCCAACCCGGCACCACCGGTGTGTGGTCGGGAGAATTCGCGATGATTCCAGGTGAGTATGTGGAGGCGCTCGAGCTAGCCGGTGGGACGATTGTGCTCCTCCCACCCCAGGGTCTAGGCGCAGATGCCGCCGCACGCATTGTGGCCGGGCTTGATGGCGTGATGCTCTGCGGTGGACGCGATATTGAACCCGCTCGCTACGGCCAAGAGCCCCTGGACACGACGGAGCAGTCCGACACCCGTCGTGACAACACGGAAGATTTAGTACTCACAGCGGCCATAGCTGCGGGCTTGCCAATCCTCGGTATTTGCCGTGGCGCCCAGATGCTGAACGTTCACCGCGGAGGCACCCTGATTCAGCATGTCCCCGATGTGATCGGTGACACCCGCTATCAGCGCGGTGGCGGCGAATACACGATGATGGACGTTTCTGTGGTCGCGGGGACCACCCTGCACTCCCTGTATTCGGGCAGCGCGAGCGTTGGGCCGTGTGCGATGTATCACCATCAAGCGATCGACCAGGTGGGCTCCGGCATGGTCGTCTCGGCGTGGAGTCCCGACGGGCTGATCGAAGCCGTCGAGCTTCGGGACTATCCCTTTGGGGTTGCTGTTCAGTGGCACCCGGAGAAGACCCTCGAGGACCTCACACTGTTTCAGGCGTTGATTTCTGCCGCCACGACCTATCGAAAGAAGAACTCATGAGCTACCAGTTGGTGAATCCGGCAACGGCCGAGGCGATGGAAACCATCGAGCACACCTCGCTTGAGCAGACCGATGACGCAATCGCCCAGGCCAAGTCTGCCCAGCGTCACTGGGCTGGCCTCGCCCCCGCGGAGCGGGCCGAAACTCTTCGCAACTTTGCTGACGCGGTGGCGAAGGATGTCGAGAACCTGGCGGCTCTTGAGGTTCGAAATTCCGGACACCCAATCTCTCAGGCTCGGTGGGAAGCCAACCATGTGCGCAACGTTCTCGAGTACTACGCTGGCGCACCCGAGCGCCTCATTGGCAAGCAGATCCCGGTAGCGGGTGGCATCGACATTACTTTTCATGAACCACTCGGGGTAGTCGGAATCATCACGCCCTGGAACTTTCCGATGACCATCGCGTCCTGGGGTTTCGCTCCGGCGCTTGCCGCCGGAAATGCGGTCATTGTGAAGCCTGCCGAGTGGACTCCGTTGACCACTATTCGCCTGGGGGAGCTCGCCCGTGAGGCCGGTGTCCCGGAGGGTGTGTTCCAGGTGTTGCCCGGTCGTGGATCGGTGATCGGCAACCGGTTTGTGACCCACGAGGACGTGAGAAAGGTTGTCTTCACGGGTTCGACCGAGGTTGGCAAAACCATCATGCGAGGTGCCGCCGATCAGATTAAGCGCGTCACTCTGGAGCTTGGCGGAAAGAGCGCCAACATTGTCTTTGCTGATGCCGATGTCGATAAGGCTGCTGCGACGGCGCCGTCATCTGTCTTCGAGAACGCTGGCCAGGACTGCTGCGCTCGGTCACGGATTCTGGTGGAAGCCTCGGTCTATGACCGCTTCATGCAAGGCCTGGAGAAGTCCGTCTCAGCGTTCGCGGTGGGCGACCCCACCAAGGACGAGACCGAGATGGGACCACTCGTCACCAGCGTTCACCGCGACAGCGTGGCCTCGTTCGTCGAAGACGACAAGGTCGCCTTCCGGGGGAGCGCTCCCACTGGGCCTGGCAACTGGTTTGCCCCCACTGTGCTCGCACCCACGTCCCTCGATGATCGCTGTATGCGGGAAGAAATCTTTGGACCCGTTGTCGCTGTCGTCCCATTCAAAGACGAGGCGGACGCTCTGGAGATTGCCAACTCAACCGAATACGGGCTCTCTGGCTCCATTTGGACCCGTGATGTTGGCCGCGTGATTCGGGTTGCCCGTGGTGTTGAGAGTGGCAACCTGTCCGTCAATTCGCACAGTTCTGTGCGGTATTCGACGCCGTTTGGCGGCTTTAAGCAGTCGGGTCTTGGCCGCGAGCTTGGACCCGATGCGCCCCTTCACTTCACCGAAGAAAAAAACGTCTTTATCCCCAACGACTAACTAAGGAGACAGTATGCCCAAGCCCACAATGGACCTCACCCAGCGCCTCGCCGGCAAGGTGGCGGTGATTACCGGTGGTGGAAGTGGCATTGGCTTCGCCACTGCGACTCGCATGGCCGCTGAGGGCGCCATCATCGTCATTGGCGACATGGATGAAAAATCTGGCAAGAAGGCTGCCGATCATCTCGGTGGTCTCTTCGTCACGGTGAATGTCGCCGATGAGGCGCAGGTTGACAACCTTTTTGACACCGCTATGAAGACATATGGTCGCATCGACATTGCGTTCAACAACGCAGGGATTTCGCCCCCGGATGACGACTCGATTGAGACCACTGAACTTCCTGCGTGGCAGAAAGTTCAGGATGTGAATCTCAAGTCGGTCTATCTGTGCTGCCGAGCAGCCCTTCGCCACATGGTTCCCCAGGGATTCGGTTCAATCATCAACACCGCCTCCTTTGTTGCGGTGATGGGGTCTGCCACCAGTCAGATTTCCTATACCGCCTCTAAGGGTGGCGTGCTGGCGATGTCTCGCGAGCTTGGCGTTCAGTTCGCCAGGCAGGGAATTCGAGTCAATGCTCTCTGCCCTGGCCCGGTGAACACGCCGCTCCTTCAGGAGCTCTTCGCTAAGGACCCCGAGCGTGCTGCACGCCGACTCGTTCACATCCCTATTGGCCGGTTTGCCGAGCCTGAGGAGCTAGCCGCTGCGGTGGCGTTCCTAGCTTCTGACGACGCGTCCTTCATTACCGGATCGACCTTCCTGGTTGATGGCGGGATTGCTGGACACTACGTCACCCCGATTTAGCGAGTGCTCGTGTCAGGCATAGGGCCCACCAACAACCTTGATGGTCTTGGTCTGGCGTCCCTGCTTCTGACACCCATCCCTGGGGGAAATACCTACGAGCAGACGGTGGAGCGCTTGCTCCAAACGGTTCGCATGGGTTTGGTGAAGCCTGGGGAGCGCCTGCCCTCAGAACGCGAGCTGGCCGTGTTGTTGGAAGTCTCCAGGGACACCATCAGGGATGCCACGGCATCCTTGGCGGATGCTGGCTTCCTCGACATTCGTCGCGGGCGCTACGGCGGGACTTTTGTCTCCGCAACACTGACCGATGTCAGTGGGCAGGACTCACCGCGGCGCGGGCAACCGAGCGCTATGGGCCCAGAGGACATCAAGGACCTTCTGGTGTTCAGGGGAGTGCTGGAAGTGGGTGCGGCGCGAACCGCAGCCACTCTCGAGCTCAGTAGTGACATTCGTGACGCCCTCTGGAGAGCTCATGTCGAGAGCGCTAACGCCTCACCGGAGAACTTCCGACGGCTTGATTCCCGGTTCCACTTGCTCATCGCTCAGATCACCGGGTCCAGGCGTTTGATTGGCGAGGTTGCCTCCACCCGAATGCGAGTTAATGAGCTTCTCGATGCAATTCCCCTGTTGAGCCCGAACATTGAGCACTCGACAGTGCAGCACGAGGAGATTGTTTCGGCAATTCTTCGCGGGCAGCCTGAATTGGCCGAGATGGCCATGCGGGACCATTTGGAGGGCACAGCGGCTCTCCTGAGAGGCTTTCTCGGCTAGTTGATGGCACCGTTCTTGCGCGGTAGGGGCGTGTAGCCTGGAGTTTTCCACCACTTGGACCGTTGGAGCAGGTATGTCCCAGGCATTGACCGACATTGCTATCGCACTAGCCCGTGAAGCGGGCGAGCTTGTGGCGCTGCGTCGCCAGGGTCACATTGAAGTTGCTAACACCAAGTCCTCGTCTGTGGATGTGGTCACCGCCGTCGACCGCGAATCAGAAGCGTTGCTGCATCGCCGCCTGGGTGAGTTGCGTCCTGAGGATGGTTTTGTGGGCGAAGAGGGTCAGGCTCGGGATTCGAGTAGCGGAATCACGTGGGTCGTGGACCCCATCGATGGCACCGTCAATTTTCTCTATGACCACCCGCACTACGCAGTCAGTGTCGCAGCGGTAACCGGCGAGCCGACTCCTGGAAAGTGGCAGGTTGAAGCCGGCGCTGTGTTCAACCCGGTCACTGGTGAACTCTTTCACGCAACGAGAGGTGAGGGAGCTTTCCTTGGCGATCGCCGGCTGAAGATTGGCCCTCCGCCCCAGCTGTCTCAGACATTGCTCGCCACGGGCTTCGCCTACGCCAAGGCGGTGCGCCGCGAGCAGGCGCGCGTCATTGCCTCGCTCCTGCCCGAGGTTCGGGACATTAGGCGCGCAGGAACGGCGTCGTTAGATTTGGCCTACGTGGCGGCGGGTCGACTGGACGTTTATTTCGAGCGCACCCTGATGCCCTGGGATCACGCGGCCGGCGAGCTGCTGGTAACGGAGGCCGCTGGCGTGATTGAGGGTATCGCTGATCGGCTTCCGGGTCACGAGGGAATCTTCGCCGGGCATCCTGAGCTTGTTCACGCCCTGAAGGCAAGGATCTCTCAGCTGGGGGGCGACATACTGTTGGAGGAGATTCCGGGCTGGGGTTTGGCCGAAGACTAGGTCTCGACTAAGTTAATCAAACTGTTACTTTTGACATCGGAAAGCGTGGTGGCCGCACAGCGGTTGCGTAGGGGGTGAGGCAGTGGCTGAGGACAATTACTCGACTACCCAAACCCTTACCCGCCGTCAACTTCGCGACCAAGAGCTGCTGAGAGTATCGCTCCCCGCTGCCCCCGTTGCTGTCAGAGAGACTCGTGAGGTTCCGAAGAAGCCCGAGCCGCCAGCGAGTTGGGGCCGCAGGGTTCTGAGCTGGGGCACCGTCATTGCCACCCCGTTGCTCTTTATTGCTGTCTCGCTGCCGGTCAACCTCTTTTATGCGACCAGTGACTTCGCCCCCGGCATCGCCGGGGGCGTCGGCCCGGGAGCCGTTAGCGGCTCCCAGTCCTTCACCGTCGCCTCAAGCGACTCCTTGGAGGGTGGCGTGCAGCGCGAGTCATGGAGTGTCACGTCATATGCCGAGGTGTTGCGCGCACGATACGGAAGTAGAAACTTCTCCTATTCCACTACTGGCGCGGGAACAATCCGGTGGCCCTTCCCCACTGCTGTGCCCATCAGTTCGGGCTTCGGTGACCGCGTCGCGCCCTGTCGATACTGCTCGAGTAATCACCGCGGCGTGGACTTCACCCCAGGTAGTGGCGCCCCCATTTTTGCCATTGCAGATGGTGTGGTTGCTACCTCCGAGTTCGGTGGAGGATATGGACAGTACGCCTACATCGAGCATGAGATCAATGGCCAGACAATTCTCTCTGTCTATGCCCACATGCAGCGTGACAGCAGCCCACTCCGGGCCGGTGAAAGAGTAAGAGTCGGCGATTTCATCGGTCTCGTGGGAAACACCGGAACGTCGACCGGCGCCCACCTTCACTTCGAAATTCGCATCAACGAGGAATACGTTGACCCGTTTGCGTGGCTTAAGGAAAACGCTTTTTAGTTCGCAAGCCAAATCCAGGCGGTTGTATCGCCTGGCAGTTGGCCATCGACGAGCGGGCCTGAACTTGCGAGGATTTCGCCTGCTGGCAGGGTAATCGGGGGCGTGCCGAGATTGCCAATGACAGCAATGCCCAGGTTCCGAAACGCCACCGTCGACTCGGGGAAGCCTGGTAACCACGAGAAATCGCCGGAGCCAAGACCGTGGCTGGCGCGCAGGCTCAGAAGTCGGCGATAGAGCTCCAATGTGGAGGACTCAACGCCTTGCTGCTGGTCCCTGGCAAGTTCGCCAAAGACCGCGGGCTGTGGCAGCCAGCTGGCTCCTGAATCATTGAATCCGTAGGCAGGCTTGTCAGCCTCCCAGGGAATCGGAACCCGGCAGCCGTCTCGCCCGTAGCGCTCGCCGTGGGTGCGGAAGAAAGTGGGGTCGTCCCTGCGGTCATCGGGAATATCGATGACTTCTGGGAGGCCGAGCTCTTCACCCTGGAACAGATAGGCGCTACCAGGCAAACCAAGCATGAGCGCAGTGGCGGCGCGTCCTCGGTGGTGGCCAAGTTCCTCATCGGGCTTGTGTTCGCTTTTTGGGCCAATACCGGTCGGCTGGCCTTCCTCGGTGACATTAGTTGCTAAACGACTCCTGTGGCGAATCACATCGTGGTTAGAGAGCACCCAGGTGCTGGGAGCGCCAACACCACCGAAGGCGCCGAGAGATTCGTCGATGACTGCGCGGAGCGCCGCCGAATCCCAGGATGAGGCGAGATAACCAAAGTTAAATGCCTGGTGCATTTCGTCTGGCCTCACATAGTGGGCCATCTTGGACAGAGGCATGACCCACGCTTCAGCGCACATCATCCGGTCGTCGCCATATTCGTCAAGAATCTTGCGCCAGGCTCGATAAACCTCGTGGACGCCATCTTGGTCCCAAAACGGGCTGCCCTCGCCAGGATTTGGCGGGCCATCGGTCAGGTCACGATTGGGTAGACCGGCTTCTTTGACCAAACCATGCGCCACATCGACCCGGAAGCCGTCCACGCCCCGGTCGAGCCAGAAGCGCAGCACACCATCGAAGAGATTCCAGACTTCTGGGTTATCCCAGTTGAAGTCGGGCTGGCTCTGATCGAAGATGTGGAGATACCACTGGCCAGCGCTACCATCCGGGTTTGTGGTCCTCGACCAAGCGGGACCGCCAAAGACGGATTCCCAGTTATTGGGGGGGAACTCACCCGTCTCCCCATGTCCATCACGGAACATGTAGCGCTCGCGCTCTGGTGACCCGGGTTCGGCGGCCAGGGCCGCCTGGAACCAAGCATGCTGGTCCGAGGAGTGGTTTGGAACCACATCAACGATGATCCGCAATCCCAGGTCGTGAGCAGTGGTAATCAATGTCTCAGCCTCGGCAAGCGTGCCAAAAATCGGGTCGACGTCACAGTAATCGGAAACGTCATAGCCCGCGTCTTTCTGGGGTGAGCGATAAAAAGGCGAGAGCCAAATCGCGTCAACCCCGAGATCAGCAATCGCCGGAAGTCGGCTGCTAATGCCCGCGAGATCGCCCACGCCATCCCCATTTCCATCGGCAAAAGACCGCGGATAGATCTGGTAAATGACGGCGTGACGCCACCAGTCGGAGGGTGAATTCGCCAGTGTTTTCGCAGGAAGCATGCCTATAACCCTAACGAGAAATCTG
>WLEA01000046.1 GCA_009704535.1 Actinomycetota bacterium | reverse complement strand
TTGAATACCGCGACAACCGCTGCGGAGGACACGGGGTTGCCACCGAAGGTTCCGCCCAGACCACCGGGATGCGAGGCATCCATGATCTCGGCACGTCCGGTGACAGCTGCGATCGGCATGCCGCCGCCGATTCCCTTGGCGCTGGTGACGAGGTCGGGCTCAATCCCGAAGTGTTCGCTCGCAAAATATGCGCCGGTGCGGGCCATGCCACTCTGCACCTCATCGGAGACATACACAATGCCATTCGCCCTACACCAATCGACGAGGGCGTTGAGGTAGCCCTCGGCGGGAACAATGAACCCACCCTCACCCTGAATCGGCTCGACAAAGAGGCAGGCGATTTGGCTAGCACCGACTCGCTTTTCCAGGTGGGTAATGGTGCGCTCAGCGGCCTGCGCACCCGTGAGACCATCGTGAAAAGGCGACGAGTTTGGCGCGTGGTGCACAGAACCCGCGAGTGGGCCAAAGCCTGTTCCGTAGGGGTGCATGTTGTAGTTCATGGACGCTGTGAGGTTGGTCCGGCCGTGATAGCCGTGGTACAGGACCGCGATCTCGGTGCGACCGGTGTGTTTGCGCGCAATCTTCACGGCGTTCTCGACGGCTTCAGCTCCGGAGTTGACCAGAACAGATTTCTTGGCGAACGTTCCCGGAGTGTGCTTGGCCAACAGCTCGCACACAGCGATGTAGGGCTCATAGCCCGCCACGGCGAAGAGTGTGTGAGTGACCTTCGATACTTGCTCGGTCACAGCCTGGACGACGGCCTCGTTCGTGTGACCGACAGTCATGACGCCAATGCCACCAGTGAAATCGATGAACTGGTTGCCATCGACATCCACCACAAGGGCGTCGTGGGCGTGGTCAACATAGATGGGGAAGGTGGCCGAGACGCCAGCAGATACTGCTGCAACGCGCCTGGCGTGGAGTTTTTGGGATGCGGGGCCTGGAATTTCAGTGACAATTCGCCGTGACGACGATTGGGTACCCCGGGGAGCGAGAGTGTCAGTCATAAGCCCTTAGTGTAGACCGGTAACCTCGGAGAATCATCGAGTTTTGCGAGGACGGAGAAGCCATGTCAGGTCATCACTACGAGGTGTCTCTCACCTGGAGCGGGAATCGTGGCACTGGCACCAGCGGCTACAAAGAGTACGGTCGCGATCACATCGTGAGCGCTCCAGGTAAGCACGATATCGAGGGCTCTGCAGACAAATCCTTCTTTGGCGATGTGGATCGATGGAATCCAGAGGAACTCCTGATTGCCGCACTGTCCCAGTGCCACATGCTGAGTTTTCTACACGTGGCTGCCGATGCCGGCGTGGTGGTCGTTGGATACACAGACCATGCCTCCGGCACGCTTACGCTTAATTCTGAGGGGGGTGGCCGCATGACGGGGGTGCGCTTGGCCCCCGAGGTCGAAGTGCTAGGCCCTGTGGCTGAATCACTGGATGCCCTGCATCACAGAGCAAGCGCGCTGTGTTTCATCGCAAACTCGGTGAATTTCCCTGTCACCCACAATCCGAGCGTCCGCGTTGCTGATGCACTTTGATTAGCGGGCTCCAAGCTGTCAAGATAGCGGGGTCGCACGGCGCGACGTCGTGGAAGGCAATCGTGAATAAACTCGCTGGTCTCGCTGTGTGTGCGAGCGTACTTTTGGTCGTATCTGGTTGCGCTAGCGACGGTACTGAAGAGATCGCCGTATCCGAGCTCGCTGAGGGTTGCACCCCCAGCGGCGAGGTTGTGGAGTCGATTACCGTTGCCGGTGATTTCGGCCAAAGGCCCGAGGTCACGTTCACTGCGCCACTTGAGGTAATCGGCACCCAGCGCGCCGTCGTCATCGAAGGTGACGGTGAGCTGGTGGAGAACGGCGATGACGTCGTTGTCGACTACGCGCTCTTCAACTCCACCACTGGAGCCGAGATCGAAGACTCCGGCTATGACGAGTTCAGCCCCACCGTGTTGCGGGTTGACACCGCCGCCCCGGTATTCCTTGGTGTGTCATTGACCACAGCGTGCTCAAGTGTCGGATCCCGTGTGGTGGGGGTTATTCCTGCTGCCGAGGCGTTTGGCGCGGAGGGCGCCCCCGAGTTTGGCCTTGAGCCCGGACACGGGTTGGTGTTCATCGTCGATGTGATTTCTATCAAGCCACCGGCCGAACCGCCACTGGATCGGATCGAGGGCGAGGCTAGCGAGCCTGGCGAAGGTTTCCCCTCCATTGAGTACGCCGAGTCTGGCGAGCCCACTGTGGTGATTCCAGAGGGTGAGGTTCCCGCCGAGTTCGCACTCTCCACCGTCATCACGGGAACGGGTGCTGAGGTCGGTGCCGGTGACATTGTTGTGGTCCATTACCACGGTGTGAACTGGAACACCGGCGAGGTTTTTGACTCCAGCTGGTCCAGAAATGAACCGGCTACATTCCCCACGGGCGGTGTCATTCCAGGATTCCGCGACGGCCTGATTGGCCAAACCGTGGGCTCGCGGGTTGTCATTGTGATTCCGGCTGATCTGGGTTACGGGCCCTCCGGCGGCACTGGTGATGGCGCCATTGGCGCTGAGGACACCATTGTCTTCGTGGTGGACATCCTCGGGGTTCAATAAAGCTAGCTAGGAACGAGGCCGAGACGAGCGAGTCGTTCCTTCGCTCGTCTGCGGCTAGTGGACTCGGTGCCAAGCACCACGCCGGTCAGCCATAACACGGCGCGGGTGAGGGAGATCGCCGGCCACCACGGTCGCTTCAATCCGAGCATGCTTCGATAGTGGGGTTCCATTGTGGCGATTGCCCCACCCACCATGATGGCGTAGGGGATGCGCGCGGGCCCTGGGAGCGGGGGCTTGGTGAGAAACCGCAATGCTTCCTTGACACGCTCATCTGCGCGAAGGACTGGACCAAAAGCGTCGAGAGCACTCCGGAGTCCAGCGCGTGAACGCGGGGGATGTGTGAGGCCCATCAGCTCGCCTGCCACCGCCCACTCCCGGACATAGCTGTCTTCTCCGGACTCGCCGGGCGCTGTGATGGGAATGAGGTCTCCCCACTGGCGGTGAGCTGCAAGAAAAGCGTCGGTGAAAACGATGTGAACCCAAGCAACGAGGTCCCGGTCCTTCGCCGAGTAGCGGGTTGGTTGGCCCTCCCTGCTGTCGGAGGGGTAGGTTCCCTTCACACGGTTGTGCAGTCGCGAGACCCTGGAAGTCTCTAGGCCTACGGTCTGGGTCGAGCCAAAGGTGGTGGTTACCACCCACCGCACAGTTCCGGCGAGGCGCCCCAGGGGATCCTCGGCGTAGCGGGAGTGGTCATGAACGCCAGCCATGGCGCCGGGGTGAAGTGTCTGCATCAGCAGTGCTCGCACGCCGGCGACAATTACGGGGATTCCGCCGTTGACGTGCCAGACCGCAGAGCCTGGACCAAAGTAACCAGCATCATCGCCCTCGGCGATGCTGCGGACCCACTCCGGTTCGCCGTGGGGGTCGCCGGAGAGCATGGTGAGTAGTTGGGCCCGATAGCGCTGGCGAAGTGAAGGCACCACACCACAGTGCCAGAGGCGTGCTGATAGAAAGAACAATACCCTAGGGGGTATATAGTAGAGATGTGAACGCGGACACCCGTAGCCCCAAAACTGTTGTCATCATTGGAGGGGTTGCTGGTGGAATGTCAGCAGCAACCAGGCTCCGTCGTATCAACGAGGACGCCGAGATTATTGTCCTGGAGCGCGGTGGTGCCGTGTCCTTTGCTAACTGTGGTCTTCCGTACCATGTTGGCGGAATCATTGTGAACCGTGGCTCTCTGGTTCTTCAGCAGCCCGCTCAATTGAAGAGACGCTTCAACATTGACGTTCACCTGCGCACGGAAGCCACCGCAATCAACGCGGCTGCCAAGACCGTGAGCGTGAAAGATCTGGAATCTGGCGCAACGCGCGAGATCGGCTATGACGCCCTCGTCCTGAGCCCTGGCTCTACCCCGTTTAGGCCGCCTATTTCCGGCGTCGAGACAGCCCACGTGCTCTGGAATCTTGATGACATGGACCGACTGATTGCTACCGCTGAAACAGCGACCAGCGCCATTGTCGTTGGTGGAGGCTTTATCGGCCTTGAGCTCGCCGAAAATCTTGTGCAACGAGGCATCCGCACGACGCTGGTCGAAGCACTACCCCAGTTGATGCCGAGCTTGGACATCGAAATGGCGTGGCCTCTGGTTGAGCGCGCCCGGCTTAAAGGCCTTGAGGTGAAGCTCCAGGCTCAGGTCACGGAAATCACGGCCGAGGGCGTGACATTGGCCAGTGGTGAACATCTAGCCGCTGACTTCACGGTAGTTGCCGTGGGCGCTAGGCCCAATACCGAACTTGCTATTGCAGCCGGTCTCACGATGGGCGATGCCGGGGGAGTGCGGGTTGATGACCAGCAACGCACCTCAGACCCCCACATCTGGGCCGTGGGCGACGTCGCCGAGAAGCCTCGCCCCGATGGCCACAGCTTGGTTCCCCTCGCGGGCCTTGCCAACCGCCATGGGCGACTGGCAGCAGATTCGATTATGGGTAGGCCAGCGAGAGCGGTCACCGCTTTTGGCACGTCAATAGTTGGGTTCTTCGGAATTGCTGCCGCATCCACCGGGTATACCGAGCGGGTGCTAACCGCGAAGGGTCGCGCCATGCGCATCATTCATACTCACCCCGTCAACCACGCCGGGTATTACCCGGATGCTAGCCAGATGGCAATTAAGCTCATCGTCGATCCCGAGAATGACGCCATCCTTGGCGCCCAGGTCGTGGGCGAAGAGGGTGTCGACAAGCGCATTGATGTCATCGCCACGGCGATGGCAGCAGGCCTAACCGCGAGTGATCTGATGGATCTGGAATTGTCCTATGCCCCGCAGTTCGCCTCGGCTAAAGACCCGGTGAACATGGTGGGTTACGTCAACGACAACCGAGCACGCGGTGAGGCCAGTGTCCAGTGGCATGAGGTTGATTCCTTGCTTCGTCAGGGCTGGCAGCTCATTGATGTGCGCACTGAGGGCGAATACACCAGGGGAGCCATCCCAGGCTCGCGTCTGATGACCCTGGATCAACTTCGCGAGAACGTCGATGAACTCCGAGGGCAGAAAGTCATCGTTACCTGTCGCGTGGGACAGCGTGGCCACACAGCGGCCAGCATTCTCACCCAAGAAGGTATCGAGGTGGCCAATCTTGATGGCGGTTATCTCACCTGGCAGATGGGCGTTGCTGCCACCACTCCAGAGCTTGTCACGGCACACTAAGAACCAGCGAGAGAAGGGCACCACCATGAGCGAGGCCACCGCCACCGACATGAAGCCGGTCATTAACCGTCTGCGTAGAGCCCACGGGCAACTCGCGGCTGTAATCACGATGGTAGAGCAGGGCAAGGACTGCCGCTCTGTGGTTACCCAGCTCTCAGCGGTCTCTAGCGCACTCGACAAGGCCGGTTTCGCCATCATTGCTACTGCCATGAAGGAGTGTGTGGCCGAAGAGGGCAAGCCCCAGAAAGAGGGCGCGTTGGCCGTGGAAGACTTGGAAAAGCTCTTCCTCAGCCTCTCCTAGAGCGGACTCCCCGAGCTGGGGATTGTAGGCTGGGGCAATGCCAACCCGGATTGCAGTGGTGGGGGCGACTGGTCGCCTCGGATCCCACGTGTGTGAGATCGTGGGTGCTCTTCCGGGCTACGAGTTAGTCGCCCGCCTCGATTCGCGCAGTGACCTGCAGGAGATGATCGGTGCGGACATCGTCGTGGATGCAACTCTGCCCGGGGTCTCCGCCAAAGTTGTCGAGTTTAGCCTGAGCCAGGGGCTCAAGGTGCTCGTGGGAACCAGTGGTTGGAATCACGACAAGATTTCCTCCCTGGCGGCACTGGTGGATGCCAACCCGCGAACTGGCGTCTATGTCGTTCCGAACTTCTCTCTGGGAGCGACCCTGCAGAGTGTTGTCGCACGCCTAGTGGCGGCCCAGTTTGAATCCATCGAAATTGTCGAAATCCACCACGCGGGGAAGGTTGACTCGCCTTCTGGGACCGCAGTGCGGGTTGCTGAGCAGATAGCGCACGTTCGGAGAGAACTTGGCGGAGTTATTGCACCGCATTCGAACCAGAGCGCCCGAGGCGAACTCGTCGCGGGCGTCCCGGTGCACTCTCTGCGCCTGAACGGTGTGCTTGCCAAGCAGGACATCATTTTTGGCGGGGTGGGAGAAACCCTCACCGTGTCCCACGAGACTCACTCCCGTGACGCCTATCAGGCAGGAATTGTGGCGGCCCTCGCGTTCATGGAAAACCACACCGGCGTTGCCGTGGGTCTTGAGCACGCCCTGGGAATTTCCGCGGGAATTTCCGCCCCGTGAGTAGACCGATGGTGGGCGCCATGTTCATGGCGGTCCTCTTGGTGATCTATCTGGGATTTAGCGTCAACTACGCCTGGATTTTGATCTCTGATGCCTCGCCGCTTGCTAACGCTATGGGCTATGCCCTGCTGGTTCTGCCTGGACTGGGAGCCTGGGGGCTTGTCGCAGAAATGCAGTTTGCCTTTCGCTCGCAGGCGCTTATGAAGCGCCTCGAGCAGGAAGGTTTACTCCCGGACAAAGAGCTCCCTCGCTTGCCAAGCGGGCGTCCTGACCGCGGTGCGGCAGACGCAGCTTTTCCCGAATTCTCCGCCGCACTCGAAGCGGGTGCCGAGTCATGGCAGGCATGGCTCCGGCTGGGCCTTGCCTATGATGCGTGCGGTGATCGGCGACGAGCCCGCTGGGCTGTGCGCAGGGCAATCGCTTTGGCCAAGATGCCTTAACCAAAAAGTCTTAGCGTCGCCCGAGCATCCGCGCGACTGCATCGGCAATGGTGAGGTCATCGAAGCGAAAGCCGATGATGTCCAGGCGCTGACCGATGACGCGCTGTGAACTCAGCAGCAGTTCTTCGCCGGCCTCGCCCATCAGTGCCTTGATGGCGAAGGTTGGGAGTCCCAACATATGGGGGCGACGCAGCGCTCGTGCTAGCTCTGTGGTCATATCTGTCGCGGTCGCGGGGGTTGGCCCCACCAGGTTGAAGATGGTCTGGTCAGTGTCATGGGTGACCAGGTAACTGAGCGCTCGGACTTCGTCGTGGAGGCTAATCCACGGCCACCACTGGGTTCCAGGCCCTATGTTCCCGCCAACT
The DNA here is from genome assembly GCA_009704535.1 of Actinomycetota bacterium. Taxonomy (GTDB): domain Bacteria; phylum Actinomycetota; class Actinomycetes; order Actinomycetales; family Microbacteriaceae; genus Pontimonas. The sequence continues at coordinate 3,955 of WLEA01000046.1, read as the reverse complement.
CCGAGGCGCGTTTGGAGTGCAAGCGGAGCGAGCGCCCCACCGCGACCAACAACGAGTCCGGTGCGGGCGAAGCAGACTCGGGTTGTCTTGCTCGAGGCAGCCTGGGCTTCTGTTTCCCACGCCTCCACCACATCGGCCAAGAATCCAGGTCCCCGGGGGCTGAACTCCGTGAGCTCCTCATTACCCCGGTCGCCATAGAACCCGACCGCGCTGCCCGAAACGAGCAGTGAGGGGGAATTCTCCGCTTGAGCGATGGCAGTAGCGAGTGTCCGGGTGGCGTTAACCCTGGAGCTCATTATGAGCTCCTTGTGCCGCGTGGTCCAGGGAATCTTTCCGATCGAGGCTCCGGAGAGATTAATCACCACGTCAATGTGGTCAATGATTCCGGAGTCGATGGTGCCAGTGTCTGGATCCCACTGATGTTCGCTTGGCCCTTGCGGTGGGCGTCTCACCAGGGTGTGTACGACGTGCCCCGCTTCAACGAGTGAGCGTCTGAGTGGAACCCCAATCATCCCGCTCGCTCCCGCGAGCAGAATTCGACGCGGTTCGGCGTCGCTAGGAAGGTCAGCGAGCATTACGCGAGCGACGCCTCAAGAGTGATGGGGACACCAGCAAGAGCCTTCGAGATGGGGCAGTTAGCTTTGGCCTCTTCGGCAAAGCGCTGGAAGGTCGCCTCGTCAATACCTGGAATTGTTGCCAGGAGAAGTAGATGCGATCCGGTGACGCCCTCGCCTGGGACGAACGTTACTGCCGCGGTGACCTCCAGCTTTTCTGGGGGCATTCCCGCTCCGCTGAGTGCGTGAGACAGGGCCATCGAGTAGCAGGCGGAGTGTGCGGCTCCCAGTAGCTCTTCGGGGTTGGTGATGCCGGTTTGGCCTTCGCTGCGGGCAGCCCAGGTCACCTCAAATGATCCAGCGCCGGAGGAGACGAGGGACGTGTTTCCCGACCCCTCGACCAGGCTTCCCGCCCACTGCGTCTTTGCTTCACTGGTTACTGCCATGGTGTGCTCCTTGGTCGGGTTGTGTGTAAGTCATAGAACCACACTTCCCGGCCATCTGGCAGGCCTCTGCGCCAAATTCTCAGCTGATTAGGCAGTGGGCCTAATCAGCTTTGCCCGGACCAGAAGGGCATACATCTCGCAGCCAAGGCATAGGCCAAACACGGCGTTCAAGAACGCCGCGACGAATGCCACTGACGCGGCACCTACTAGGCCCCACGGGACACCGAGAATATGCAGAACAACGCCGGTGAGCGAGACCAGAAAGCCGACGAGCTGGGCGAAGGTTGGGGGCGCGCTCGCTTCCATGAAGTCCGGGGCACCAAGGCGAGGGCGCACCAGTGCCTTAAAAATTAGCCCGTACGGGTGGCGGGCAATACCAGCGAAGGCTCCCCACGCAAATAGCAGTGTGAGGAAACCGAGCAATAGGAATGCTGGCTGGGTGGCGCGATTTATCAGGTCGCCAGCGGCTGGTGCCTGCAGGCCGAGCGCGATAGTGATCACCAGCAAGACCATCGTGATGCCGGCGCCAAAACGTGGGCCACGAGGGTCAATCTGGGGTGCTGCGTTAGATGAGGTATTCATCGGATGCTGCCTTTCTGGAGGTGAGGGCATTCTGGATTTCGGATTCGATGACCGGGGGTTTGGCAGCTCCCGAAATTCGGGAGACCACGTGTCCCGTGGTGGTGACAATGAACGTGGTCGGCGTCTGGCTCACCCGGAGCGCCCTCGTCAGTTCCGGGTCATCGGTGATGTCAATTTCCCGGTGAGACACAACGCCGGGATGAGCAACGACGGCCCGTTGCAGAACGCCCCGCATCGCATCGCAGTAGGAGCAAACTGGCCCGGAGAACTGCAGAAGAGTGAAACGTGTGTTCTGGTCCACAAGCTCTGGTGGAACATCGGGTGGGAGCGAGTCGGCCTTCTGTCTGTGCACCCGCCCCTGCGCGTTTTGCCAGGCAAAACCGAGCAGCGTTGCCACAAGAAGCAACGCAGCCAAGATGACGACGATCTGCAACGGGTCCATCAGACCTCCCAATGTAGGCGCTCTGGGCCACGGCGCGCTGAGAGATGACGAAGCGTTACACGCGGGCCTAGCTAGGCTTGGGGACGAGCGCTGGAAGGGTATGAGGGTGGCAGTCGAAGATATTGAATTTCGGTCAGATGTGGCCGTGGAGCTCGTGCGTCACAGCGCGAGCGATGCTGATGTGCTCTTCGCGGCCCGCGTGAGCACCCAGGGCGAGCAAACATTGGATTCCGCCGCTTCTGGACAAGAAGCGACCGAGCGTGACCGGGGCCTCATCAACTACCTCATGCGAGACCGTCACGGTTCTCCCTTTGAGCACAATTCGATGACCTTTTACGTGCAGGCACCCATCTTTGTCTTTCGTGAGTTTATGCGCCACCGCATTGCCTCCTACAACGAAGAAAGCGGGCGCTACCGAGAACTGCGCCCCGTGTTTTATGTTCCTGGCCCTGATCGCAAACTTGTTCAAGTCGGTAAGCCTGGCGCGTACGATTTTGAGCAGGGAACTCCGGAGCAAACCGCGCTGGTTGGCCAGGAAGTGCGCAGTGTCTGCACGGAGGCCTACGCCAGTTACCAGCGAATGTTGGAGGCCGGAGTGGCTCGTGAGGTGGCGAGGGCCGTGCTTCCTGTCACTCTGTATTCCAGCATGTACGTGACCATGAACGCCCGTAGCTTGATGAACTTCTTGAGCCTTCGCACCAAACGTGAGGGAACCCACTTTCCTTCCTTCCCTCAACGAGAGATTGAAATGGTCGCTGAAAAAATGGAAGCGCTGTGGGAGCCACTCATGCCAATGACCGCAGCGACGTTCGGCGCAAACGGCAGGGTCGCGCCGTAGTCCGGGGTGCGGGGAGGGGCCCAGGGCGCTAGCCTTGTCGGGTGCTAGCTCCTAACCCGTTTGGCCAGGTTCTCATCGCTATGGTCACACCGATGACCAAGGATGGCGAAGTCGATTGGCCTGCCGCCGAGTCCCTGATGGACTGCCTCATCAGCCACGGCGCCGACGGGCTGGTTGTCACGGGGACAACCGGGGAAACCAGCACCCTGACCGATGCCGAGAAAATTCAGCTGGTGACGACCGGAAAATCCGTCTCAGCCGGCCGCGCACGCATCATCACCGGCGGTGGATCTAACGAAACGGCCCATGCCATCGAGCTCTATAAAGCCAGTGAAAAAGCCGGCGCTGACGGTGTGATGGTGGTCACCCCGTATTACAACAAGCCCACCCAAGCTGGCGTTCTCACCCACTTCCGGATGATTGCCGACGCCACCGATTTGCCCATGATTATGTATGACATCCCGGGGCGGTCGGGGATCCAAATCACCTACGACACGATTCTTCGAGCCGCCAAGCACCCGAACATCGTCGCTGTCAAAGACGCTAAGGGCGACCTGAGTGAAGTCTCTCGCGTGATGAACCAGACCGACCTGATGTACTTCGCTGGAGATGACGCTAACGCCTTGCCGACTCTGGCGATTGGGGGAACGGGCCTCATTGGTGTGACCGCGAATATTGCGCCCGAGCCCTACCGAATCATGATTAATGCAGTGAATGCTGGAGACCTTGCCACGGCTACCGCCCAACACAAGCTCCTTGAGCCACTGGTCCGAGCAACGATGACCCACGTTCCAGGAACCGTGGCGGTCAAATACGTTCTCCACGGCCTCGGTCGCATTGCCTCGCCCCGGGTCCGGTTGCCACTGGTTGGCCCCGAAGAATCCGAGGCGGCCGAAATAGAGAACGATATCTCCCTGGTGCACGATGTGCCAGGCGTTGATTTCACCAACTTCCGACCAGACCGTAACGCCGCCGCCGGTGGCGCATTGCCGAAGGTCGCGGGGACCACCCGCTAACTTAAGGACGCTATGCCCCAGTCTTTGCTGGAACCGCCCGCTCTCGACCCTGGAACTCTTCGCATCATTCCCTTAGG
>WLEA01000045.1 GCA_009704535.1 Actinomycetota bacterium | reverse complement strand
GCGTCGCACTGCGCGCGCGCGCCGCCAATCGGCCATCCTTGGGGTGACCGGGGAGCTTCTCATCACCTCTGGTGTGCTGATGGGAATGTTCTGGGTGTGGTTTATCTTCATCAACGATGTTGTTGTGGGAGCAGAGCAGAACACCGCTGGTGCAGAGCTCTCCGAGTCTTTTGCCGGGCAGGCCAATTCCGGGACCTTTGGCAAGGTCTACGGATCTTCCGAGGGCCGTGCCGATGCCGGTGAGCCCCCTATTGTTGTGGCCGATGCCGAGGGACAGGCCTTTGCCACCCTCTATATTCCTCGTTTCGGGGGTGAGTTTGTTCGCCCTATTGCCGAGGGTGTGGACCTGCCAACAGTCTTGAATAACCCCCGGCTTGGTGTTGGACGCTACACGGAGACCCAGGATCTGGGGGAGGTGGGCAACTTTGCGATTGCTGCGCACCGCACGACCTATGGCGCCCCGTTCTCCGACATCGGCGAACTGAGGCTTGGAGACCGAATCTACCTGGAGACTCGCGAGGGCTGGTTTGTGTATCGGTTTAGGAATCTCGAATACGTATGGCCTACGGCGTTGAGCGTTCTCAACGAGGTCCCCCGGTTTAGCGATGTTGAGCCTCGCGAACGAATCCTGACAATGACCAGTTGCCACCCGAAACTTTCTGAAGCCGAGCGCATCATCGCGTATTCGGTGTTCGAGAGCTGGTATCCCAGAGAATCTGGTCCACCCAGTGAAATCAGCCACTTGGTAGGCTTCGCGTCATAATGTACGCCGCATTGTGGAGGGTCCTCCCCGGGCCAGGGTGGGTTAAAGTCGTTGAACTTGTTGTCCTTGCCACTGTCATCGTCGCGCTACTCGTAGAGTTTGTGTTCCCCATAATCGCGGTGCTTGTCTTCGCCGAAGAATCAACGTTAGGGCAGTAGTGACCCACATTCTCGTTGTTGATAACTATGACAGCTTCGTCTACACACTGAACGGCTACCTCCACCAGTTGGGCGCGACGACTGAGGTAATCCGCAACGACGATGTTGCCGTGGCTGACGTGACGGCGCTCGTCGCTACATACGACGGAATCTTGGTTTCTCCAGGTCCTGGCACACCTGCTGATGCTGGTATCTCTATCGCGATAGTGAGGGAGGCCGTAGCGCAGTCTGTGCCATTGCTCGGTGTGTGTCTCGGACACCAGGCCATTGCCGAAGCTTTCGGTGCCACCGTGGCGCACGCCGAGGAGCTGATGCACGGAAAAACCTCTCGGGTCGTTCACGATGACAGCACACTGTTCGTGGGCGTTCCGGGCTCATTCACTGCCACCCGGTACCACAGCCTTGCTGTTGTGGACGAGACCGTTCCAGATTCACTCGTGGTGACCGCCAGGACCGAGGGCGGGGTGATCATGGGACTTAACCACCGAAGCGCCCCAGTATTCGGGGTGCAGTTCCACCCCGAGTCCGTGTTGACTGAAGGCGGCTACACCATGGTGGCGAACTGGCTCGAGGTAACCGGCCTCGCCGGAGCTGCCGAGGTGGCCAAGAACCTGAGCCCTAGGCTCTCGCCAAAGGCCTAGCCCTCTGGGGCAGGAGCGCCGGCTCCACCGCAGTAGACGAGTGTGATTTCTGATCGTTGAGGGTGGTCACCGGCGGGAAGCGACTGGCTCTTCACTACTTGGCCTTCGCAGTCTGTGGCAATTTCCAGACGCACGGAGAGTTGCATTGAGGGGCCGGTGAGGAACGGATTTGCTTCACCGACAGTCAAACCAACCACATCAGGAATCAGGACGAGGCCATTCGAGATCGTGATGGAGACTTTGTCGCCTGGCCGCATCGCCGCTCCCGGCTCGGGGGAGGTGGCCATGACCAGTCCCTCAGCAAGGCTTGGCGAGTAGGTGTCGATAACGTTCTCGATAACCAGGCCGCGTTGCTCGAGCAGGGATCTTGCCTCGTCGACGTCAAGGTTTCGAATGTCTGGCAACTGGAATGATGCAAGCCCACCAGAGACGATGATTCGAATTGGCTCCCCGCGACCGATGCGAATTCCAGGCCCCGGAACGGTCTTTAGGACAAGCCCTTCGGGAACCGTGCTGCTCGCTTCGTACTCCACCAGCGGCCGCAATTCAAGGGAGGTCACTGTTTGGACTGCGACTTCCTCGCTTTGATTAGCGAGGTCTGGAAGCTGTGGAGCCGCATTTGCGCCAGTTGTTGCCGGGTTGAGCGTGAACACCCACAGGACGATTCCGATGACGAGGAGGACCGCCAGCACTGAGCCCATCGCAATGGCCAGATTCGGCACATTCTGCTGGGGAATGCCCCTGGCCTCGAAGATCTCGAAACCTTCGACCTTGGTCCGATACTCCGGTTCTACGCTTGCTACCGGCACGCTGCCAGTCACCGCGGGCTCTACATAAGACCGTGCGCCAGGCTTTGGTAGTCGCGGTGAGCGACCCTGGGCAATGTCCTCGAGCGCCTGGCGAAAAGCCTCCGCGGTGGGGAAGCGATTGTCAAGGTCCTTCTGCAGAGCCGTTTCGACGACGAGCGCGACATCTGCCGAGACATTCGGATTCGCCTCAATGAGGGGTGGCACGGGCGCGCTGATGTGCTGGTAAGCGATTGCGACCGGCGAGTCAGCATTGAACGGCGGCTTGCCAGCCAAGAGCTCATACATAACAACGCCCAGCGAGTACAGATCGGTTCTAGTGTCAGGTTCTGCTCCGCGGGCCTGCTCGGGGGAAAGGTAGAGTGCCGTTCCGAGGATAGAGGCGGTTTGTTCCAGGCTGGCAGTTGCATCGGAGACTGCTCGTGCAATACCGAAATCCATGACCTTGACTGTTCCATCGTCAGTGACCATGATGTTGGCGGGTTTTATGTCGCGGTGAACAATGCCGGCTCGGTGGGACACTTCGAGCGCGGTGAGCACCCCATCGGCAACCTTCAAGACGTGGCGCTCTTCGAGGCGACCCCGTCTCATCAAATCGCTCAGGAGATGGCCCGCCACGAGTTCCATCACGATATAGGGGGTCGTGCTACCAGGAAGGGTCTCTTCCTCCGGACCGTTTTCTTCATCACCAGCATCAAACACGCGGACGATGGAGGGGTGAGACATCTTGGAAGCGGCCATGGCTTCTAGTCTGAATCGGTTGCGGAAGGTCGCGTCAGAGGAGAGTGCCGACTTGAGGACCTTAATGGCTACCTGGCGACCCAGACGGGCGTCTACCCCAAGATAGACATCGGCCATACCTCCGCGACCAATGACGTCGCGGACCTCATACCGACCACCCAGCAGGCGACCCGTCCACGCTCCAGCAGTCGTCATCGTCTCATGAATCCTTGGTAGTTGAGTTTTACCAGTCTATGGGGATGTCAACCAGCGGGTTGTGTGATCGCGAGCGAGAGCTCGCCCGAGAGGGGCGAGGTCAGTGTTCCACAGTTCACGAGGTAGCTTGCGGTGAGGGATGAGCCCTCTCCCACCAGAACATTCGCTGCGGTCTGTTCGGGCTGGAAAACCGTTGCGCCACCTCCGTCAATAATCTCGCCGCCAACAATCTGCAGCGTATAGCTTGAGAGCGCAAAGCCGGAGGGACACTGGGCGTAGCCCGGCCACTCCAGCAAGATTGTCGCGCCTGGTTCGTAGGGGCCAGCAGCCGGCGTGACGAGGAGGTCGCGAGGTTTCGGAGGTTCAGGTATGGCAGCGTAGAAGTAGACCGCAATCAGGGTGTTTTTCGCCACTGTTCCCTGCGGATTGACTCGATAGGCCGTTTGAACCAAGTCAACGGCCGGGGCAATATTGCCCGTGATGGGGTCAAGGCGTAGCCCCTTTTGCACAAGAAGTTCTTCGACCTGGGCCTTCGTTTTGCCGACAATCTCGTCGTCACTGATGCGAACCGTCTCGACGGGGACGTCGGTTTCCTCCTCCGGAGCCTCCTCTGGGAGTACCGTTTGGGGTTCTTCTTCGCTGACTTCTGGCAGGGTCGGCACAATCAGGTCGTCGGCGAGCTCCTCCGAGGGCGGCTGTAACAAGATCGCTAAAGATGTGGCGATCAGCGCTAACGCCACAAATGCACCGACGCCCGAGAAAATCCAGAAGTTCCGACCCAGAGTCAGCGGTTTCTTGAGCGCCAACTTCGCACTGTTCTCGGTGGGGGCCTTCGCTACGCCACCAGACGACGTGGTTTCCTCTGGGACATAAGGAATGAGGGCAAGGCCCTCATCTGTATCCCCCCTGACGAGCGCGAGCGCTGCCTGGGCAAGATTATGGGCGCTTTCTGGTCGCCCCTCTGGTTTCTTCGCCATGCACGACATCACGAGGCGCCGCACCGGTTCGGGGATTGAACTTGGCAACTCTGGAGGGGTTTCCTTGATTTGGGCCATTGCGATGGCGACTTGGGATTCACCGCGGAAAGGCCGCTTTCCAGCGAGCGCCTCGTAGGCGACGATGCCGAGAGAGTAGATGTCGGTGGCCGGGGAGGCCGGCTTACCGCCAGCCTGCTCCGGAGCCAAGTATTGCACCGTGCCCATCACTTGCCCTGTTGCGGTTAGAGGAACCTGGTCGGCTAGGCGAGCAATGCCAAAATCCGTAATCTTGACCGTCCCATCTGGGGTTATCAGAAGGTTCCCGGGCTTGATATCGCGATGGACAAGCCCCGCCAAGTGGGCCTGGTGGAGGGCGGCAGCGGTTTGGGCAACAATGGACAACACCCGACTGGCGGGAAGAATCTTTTCGCGCTCCAACACAGTGCTGAGCGCTTCACCGGGTACTAATTCCATGACCAGATAGGCACTGCCGTCTTCCTCGCCGTAGTCGAAGACATTGGCAATACCTTCGTGGTTGACCAGCGCCGCGTTTTTAGCCTCGGTTCTAAAGCGCTCGCGGAAACCGGGGTCCCCCAAGTACTCCTCTTTCAAAATTTTGATGGCCACGTGGCGGCCAATGACGGAGTCATTTGCCTTCCATACCTCACCCATACCGCCGATTGCGATGCGGGAAACAAGCTCATAGCGGGAACCGAAAACCTGACCTGCCGTTGGTCTCATCCGCTCATCACCGCCTCCATGACTTTCCTCGCAATGGGTGCCGCCACACTGTTGCCTGAACCCTCCGAGCGGTCACCCTCTACCACCACAGCTACTACCACTTGGGGCGCTTCTGCAGGAGCGAAGCCAGTGAACCAGAAGGATCTACCCGTGTCGAGTCCAGTCTCAGCGGTTCCCGTTTTCCCTGCCACATCAACACCGAGAATAGCTGCGTTGCTGGCTACCCCCTGTGAGACATTGCTGACCATCATGCGAGTCAACTCCCGTGCTGTCGAGGGTGACACCGGCGAGGAGTAGATGGTTGGCTGGAAATCCTGAAGAACACGAAGGTTTGGAGCAATAATCGAGTCGACGAGGTTCGGCCTCATAAGGTCTCCGTTATTGGCAATGGCCGCGCTCATCATGGCCACCTGAAGCGGTGTGACTCGAACGTCGTATTGGCCAAACGACGAGAGCATAAGTTGTGCTTGGTCCATTCCCCGGGGGAATGTGCTCGGGGTTACCCGTAGGGGGATTTCTAGGGTTGCCCCAAAGCCGAAGGCATCGGCAAGGGAGCCGATAGCATTTTCGCCAAGCTCCAAGCCGAGCTCGGCAAAGGGAATGTTGCAACTGAGTCGGAACGCCTCTTCGAGAGTGACAGTTTCTTCTCCACCGCACAGGCGCCCGCCAGAGTTCTTCACCGTGTCGGTGCTCAGCGGAAGGGCCAGCTCCGGCGGGTTCGGGAATTCACTTTCTGCGGAATAACGACCAGAGTCGAGAGCTGCCGCCACCATGAGGACTTTGAAGACGCTACCCGGGAAGTACTGGTCCCCAGCAATTACCCTGTTGGCCAAAGGATTCGAGGGGTCATCGCTCAAGGTGTTGTAGGCATCGAGCACGACCGAGTTTTGGTGAGACGCCAGGGGGTTGGGATCAAAGGAGGGTTTAGACACCATCGCGAGAATGCGCCCGGTTGCCGGGTCAAGGGCAACGACTGCTCCACGTTGATCGCCGAGGGCGTCCCAAGCGATCCTTTGAATCTTGGGGTCAATCGTGAGCGCGACACTGGCGCCCTCAGGGGTGGTGCCCGTCACGAGGGCAATGAGTTGTTCAAACGCCTGCGAGTTTGCTTGCCCGGTCAGTACTGAGTTGAGCGCACTCTCAATGCCAGCGTTGCCTTGGTTGAGTGTGTAATACCCAACTACTGGCGCATAGAGTTCTGAATCTGAGTAGGTGCGCAAGAACTTGAATTGTGTCTCGACAGGGATTGACCGAGCGACCGGGACGCCCCCGACGAGGATTTGACCCCGCTCGGCTGAGAAGCTTTCGTAGAGAGTGCGGACGTTGCGAGAATCCAAGGCAATATCTTCGCTGGCCACGACGTGAATGACACTGGATGAGACGAACAGTGCCGCAAACATCGCGAGCACAACGATTCCCACGCGGCGCAGGGGGGTAATCATCAGCCAACCCCCGCTTCCGCGCGAACGTTGGCTCTCGCATCGTCGCTGAGCCGGAGCAGCAAGACCACAATGATCCAGTTGGCAACCAATGACGAGCCACCAGCAGCGAGGAATGGGGTCGTCAGACCGGTCACCGGGATGATGCGGGTGATTCCTCCGATCACGATGAACACCTGGAGCGCCAAGACAAAAGCCAGGCCCGTGGAGAGGAGGCGGCCAAAGTCGTCGGTTCCGGTGAAACCGACTCGGAAGCCTCGACTGACCAACAAAAGATAGAGAGCCAACAATCCAAAGATGCCAAAGAGGCCCAGTTCTTCGCCAAGCGCCGCCACGATGTAGTCAGAGTTCGCCAGTGGAACCAAATTGGGCTGGCCCTGGCCAAGTCCTGATCCGATGAACCCACCCTCAGCCATGCCGAACATGCCCTGGACGAGCTGATACGAGCCACCAACTGCGTCATAGACGGCAGGGTTGAACGAGTCCAACCAGCCATCGACACGCCCTTGGACATAGGAGAGTCGGCTCGCGGCAATAGACGCTCCGGCAAAGAACAGCGCAACCCCGATAACCAGCCAGAGAATCCGGTTGGTGGCGACATAGAGCATCGCGAGGAAGAGGCCAAAGTACAGCAGCGATGTTCCGAGGTCCCGCTGGAATACCAACACACCCATGGCCAGCACCCAAATGATCAGCAGAGGTCCTAAGTCCCTAATCCTTGGCCAGCGAACGCCCATAAAGGTGGTTCCCACACTGCGCAGGCTCTCCCTGGCGGTCATCAGATAGCCGGCGAAGAAAATCGCGAGAGCAATCTTGGCCACTTCACCCGGCTGAAAAGTCATCGAGGCAATGTCCACCCAGATGGTGGCGCCGTTGACAGTTCTCCCAATTCCTGGCCACAGAGGCATGGTCAACAGAATTGCCCCGGAGAGCATTGCCAAGTAGCGATAGCGCAAGAGAATCCGATAGTTGCGCACGACAAGAAGAACAGCAATGGCGATGACCAAGGCAACTGCGGTCCACGCCATTTGACGAACCCCCGCGGCTTCCCAGCCGGTGGAGCCAGCTGCCAGGTCTAGGCGGTGAATCATGGTGAGGCCTAGCCCGTTGAGCATGGTGGCAATGGGAACAATGAACGGGTCCGCGTCGCGGGCCATGACGCGCAGCACCAGGTGGAGCCCAAGACTGAGTCCGGCGAGGCCGGACGCATAGGTCAAGAGAGTCCAGTCGAGGGTTCCCAGAGCGCCCCACTGAACGAGAGCCAAGGCGAAGGCACTCAGCCCCAGAGCGCCAAGGAGAAGTCCCAGCTCAATGTTGCGCAGCTTCTGGGGCATCTTGATGCGCAGCACCACTCTCCCGGTGACCGGCGATACCGGTGGAACAGCGAGGCCGGGGGTGCTCATGGGGTCACCACCACCAGTCGATCAATGAATTCTCTGGCCTCCTCGAGGGATTCAACCGAGTACGACTGGGTGACCTTGTCCTGTTGATAGGGAGGTAGTTGGTCCACAGCGATATCCGTCTTCTCATAGACGCTGGAGAGCGAGAAAACCCAAACATCTTCAGGGACTCCCTGATAGATGGTCACCACAGCGTTGTCAACACCAACGAAGTAGCGGGTCTGGGTCCACTGATAGGCGACCACGGCAGCCACCACCAAGGCGCCAATCACCAGGAAAACCGAGAGCAACCAGACCAGCCGGCGACGGATGATGCGTCGCCGGTCTTCTCTGATGAGCTCCTCGAGGAACTCTTCCTCAGGCTCAAAGTGCTCATCAGCCGGTGGCAGGGCGCGCAGAGGGTGAAACAGCAGCGCTGGCAGACCTGTCTTGCGCAAGACAGGCCCGGACTCATAGGTGAGGGGCTCTGCAGCGGAGCCCACCATGCGGGACTCTGAGGGCGGTGAGGTCTCGAGATTCTCAGCAACCCGAACGACGACGACGGTGACATTGTCCGGGGCACCCTCGCTCAGGGTTTGGGTGATGAGCTTGTGGCAGGCTAGCTCAACATCATCAATGGTGAGAAGAGTCTCAGCGATGTCGCGCTCGGGCACGTAACCGCTGAGGCCATCGGAACACAGCAACCATCGATCGCCTGGCTGGGTGTCAACCACGTGGGTGTCAACTTCGGGTTCCGCGTCAACATCGCCGAGGACGCGCATGAGGACACTACGCCTGGGGTGGACGGCGGCCTCTTCCGGGGTGATGCGGCCGCTGTCGACAAGGCGTTGGACAAAGGTATGGTCGCTCGTGATTTGTTCGAGAACACCCTCTCGAAGTCGATAAATCCGGGAGTCACCGATGTGGGCGATGACCATCTGTGAACCGACTCGAATCATCGCACTCACTGTGGTGCCCATCCCGGTGAGCTCGGGGTGCTCTTCGACGGTGGAGGTAAGCTCGCGCCCGGCCTCCAAAATGTTGGTAAAGAGGGTCTCCCGGGCCTCATCAACGCTCGAGTAGGCCCGATCCAGACGCGAGAGGTGCTGGACCGCGAGGGCACTGGCAACGTCACCGCCGGCGTGACCACCCATGCCATCTGCGACCACAAAGAGGTGTCGGCCGACCGAGCCAGAGTCTTGATTGGTGAGGCGAATCTTCCCGATGTGAGAAGACGCCGCGCTGAGGACAGAGTCTTTAGCCATGGTGCCCTAGCGCCTGAGTTCGAATGTCGTGGTGCCTATTGTGATGGGCGTATTCAGGGGAACCGGGGTGGGAATGCTCACGCGCTTAGAGTCAATGAAGGATCCATTGGTCGAGTCAAGATCTTGAATCATCCACTGGTCGTTCCAGAGCATCAACCGCGCGTGGTGAGTGGAGGTCACATCATCGCGCAGAACGAGGCGCGAATCACCAGAGCGCCCGATAGTGAACTGCTCCTCGGGGAGCAGTTCGATTTCTAGACCCTCTTTGGGGCCAGAGGTAATCACAATCCTGGAGGCAATACCCTCTGCCGGCGGCTTGGGGGACCCGGAGGGAGGCGCGAGCCCGTTCACTCGCTCGATGGGCCTTGGCTCGTCTTCTACACGACGACGGGGAGGCCCAAAAAGGTCTGTGCGCAGCGCATACACGATCGCGAAAATGAATGCCCACAGCAGGCCCAAAAACGCGATGCGCAGAAGGAACAACGTGAGTTCACTCATGAGGTCTCCTCTGCTGAATTCAGCGGGGTGTGGGCCAGGGCATCGTATGCGGCGCTCGAGAGCGGAACCACCTGAAACAGAATACGCGCCCGGCCGACACCGAGCGTGCACGAATCTGGCAGGGCGGCTCTGGTGACCTTGTCTCCATCGAGTGTGGTTCCATTCGTGGAGCCTAAGTCAACGACTTCGCAGCGCTTGCCGTTCCAGCGAATCTCCGCGTGATGCCTGGACACTCCGGGTGCCACTACGTGCACATCCGAGTCGGTACCCCGTCCCAGGATCGTGCTTTTTCGGGTGAGTGGGTATCGCACAGAGTTCCACGTGAGCGTGGGGACCCAGACCACGGAGCCCACCTGGTCACTTCGCACATCCACCATGCCCTCGGCCAGAGTGAGCTTCTCTTCAAGGCGAATGGTGACCGGCTCTTGGCAGGAGTAGCCCCGGATAATTCGGTAGTCCTCGAGGGTTTGGCGAATTTCGCTGACAAACTCTCTGCCCAGTTGACCGAGCCTCTGAAAGTCAAGGGCGGAGAGCCCCACATGGAACGAATGTGGGGCGAGCACTCGAGTCCTGGTGATTGAACGGGCGGTTGCATCCATGTCTTTTTTGAGCGCTGCGACGATTTCGACGGGGTGAACACCGCTCGTGAAGGTTTTGGCGAACACTCCACCCACCAGGCGTTCCACCTGTCTCTCAAAACTGTCGAGAAAGCCCACTATGTCCCCTCGAGCCGGGTGTTTGGCTGTGGTGTGATGTTAGCCGGCCAAGGTTGCCGAGTGCTGGTGCCTGGCCCGAAATCACAGGCATCTCCTGTGGTACTCTCGGCAGATTGATGGGCGACCATCATTGCGCGAGTGGCGGAATGGCAGACGCGCTGGCTTCAGGTGCCAGTGCCCGCAAGGGCGTGGGGGTTCAAGTCCCCCCTCGCGCACGTTTTTTAGCGGCGACCTCGGAAGGTCTTCATGGCCTTGTTAATGCCAAAGGCATCGGCGAACCAGTCAAAAAGAACAACGGGCAATAGGCGCAGGTAGCGCACCGAGTAGACCATGCCGGGCATGAGAAGCTCACGTTTGGTGGACTCGATGGCGTTCAGGATCCTGGTGGCACTGGGTTCTGCTTCGGTGATCTTCAGTAAGGGGCTCCCGGACTTGACGCCATCAAACATGCCGGTATTGATGTAGAACGGACACACGGTGAGGCAGCTGACGCTACTTCCCCCGTCACGAAGCTCTGCTCTGAGGGACTCCATGAAGCCCACCGCTGCATATTTACTCCCCGAGTAATCGGTCAATGTGGCAGAACCTGCAAGACCGGCAGCGCTGGCGATGGTCACCAAACGCCCACTGTCTCTCTCAAGCATGCCCGGGAGAAACGCCTGAATGGTCCAGTAGAGGGCGAGCGTGTTGACCCCATACGTCTGGGTGATGTCTTTTTCGCCCAGGCTCAAAAACTTCTTTCCAGAGACAACCCCGGCATTGTTGACCACCACATCGACACCACCGACGTCAGTCAGGGTTGCAGTTGCCGCGGTCATCACCGCCGCGCGCTGTGATACATCGACTTTCTGCGCACTTGCCGCGGAACCCGCGGCCTTCACTTCAGCAACCACAGCCTTGGCCGCTTGAAGGTTCAGATCCCATATGACCACGTGCTTGGCACCGCGCTTGGCCGCGCCGAGAGCCATGAGACGGCCAATGCCACTTCCTGCGCCGGTGATGAGGACCGTTTTTCCCGCGAGGCCGTAGGGCTCAGACATTGTTTCTCCTGGACGTTAGTGGCGGAAAGGAAGGCGCTTGAGGATTCGAAGACCAATCGTCATGGTCCTAGCGAACGCATCGCCCGTCATCGAGCCTGGCGC
>WLEA01000044.1 GCA_009704535.1 Actinomycetota bacterium | reverse complement strand
CTGGAAGGGAAGAAGAAGTAATGTCCCGTCTCACACAGTTCGGAAATTCGCTCTATACGGGGGAGAAGTCTTTTGACTTTGTGGGCTACCGGGTTCGCTGGTATCTGATCGGTGGTGCTGTCGTTGCTCTGGCAATCGTGCTCACGATTCTGCGCGGTGGGTTTAGCTTCGGAATTGAGTTCCGCGGTGGCTCTGAGTTCCGAGTGTCTCAACCGCCGGTGCTCTCCGAACAGGTCGCACTCGACACGGTTAATGAGCTCGTGGGCCAGGGCTCAAACCCGAGAGTGTCCATTGTTGGTGGCGACTCAATTCGTGTTCAGACCGAACAGCTGACCGATGCGGAAACCACAGGCCTCCGGACTGACCTTGCTGAGGCGTACGACGTGTCGGTCGAGCAGGTCACCGCATCGTTCATTGGAGCAACCTGGGGCCAGGACATCACGCGCCAGGCACTGATTGGTCTTGGAGTGTTCCTGGTTCTCGTGTCGATTGTGATGGCGCTGTATTTCCGGACTTGGAAGATGTCGCTTGCGGCGCTCATTGCCCTTGCGCACGACCTCGTAATCACGGCCGGAATCTACGGCGTGCTCGGTTTCGAAATCACCCCCGCAGCGGTGATCGGGCTGCTCACGATTCTGGGGTATTCGCTCTATGACACGGTGGTTGTCTTCGACAAGGTTCGGGAGAACACCCAGCAAGATGGCGAAGAGAGCCGGCGTACTTTTGCTGAGTCGGTAAACCTTGCGGTGAATCAGACCCTGGTGCGTTCGATCAACACCTCCGTAGTAGCGCTGTTGCCCGTGGGCTCTATTCTGTTTATTGGGTCAGCACTCTTGGGTGCGGGAACACTGCGTGATATCGCTGTTGCGTTGTTTGTTGGCATGATTGCCGGGACCTATTCAAGTGTGTTTATCGCAGCCCCCCTCTATGTGCACCTTCGTGAAAACGAACCTGAGAACCTCAAGCAGGGCACCAAGGTGAAGGCTCCCAGACCAGCAACCGGAGCGGTTCGCTAACACTCACCTACTTGGGATTCCCTCCTCTTAGACTGAAGGCACTGCGAGAGGGGGTTCCCGGTGACTGAGCTTCAGACACCCGCGCCCTCAAGCCTGAGGTCGCTCCTCCCGCGGCTGTTTTCCAAGTCGCCGGCCTCTCAGGGTCTCGATGCCCTCATCCGGAGAGTTCGCAAGAACCACCCCAAGTCCGACACCGGCCTGATCGAGCGGGCTTACAAGGTCGCCGAAAAACACCATGAGGGCCAGACCCGGCATAGCGGCGAGCCCTACATAACGCACCCTCTAGCGGTATCTCAGATACTGGCAGATTTAGGCATTGGGCCCGTCACTATCGTTGCCGCTCTTCTGCACGACACCCTAGAGGACACTGACTACTCACTGGATCAGCTTCGCAAAGACTTTGGCGAAGAGATCGCCATGCTCGTCGATGGTGTCACCAAGCTCGACAAGGTCAAGTACGGAGACCACGCCCAGGCCGAAACCGTTCGCAAGATGATTGTTGCTATGTCCAAGGACATACGAGTTCTTTTGGTTAAGCTCGCCGACCGTTTGCATAACGCCCGGACCTGGGGATTTGTGAGTCCAGAGTCTGCCGCCCGAAAGGCCCAGGAAACCCTCGATATCTACGCTCCTTTGGCTCACCGTTTGGGAATCCAGAGTGTGAAGTGGGAACTTGAGGACTTGGCCTTTGCTGTGTTGCATCCGAAGATTTACGTCGAGCTCGAGTCGCTTGTCAGGAACCGCTCGCCCGAGCGTGACGCCTACGTGGAGCGCGTCATCGACGCTGTCAACGAGGATTTGCGTCAGGCCAAGATCAAGGCGGAAGTTAGTGGTCGGCCAAAGCAGTTCTATTCGATATACCAAAAAATGGTCAACCGAGGCCGTGATTTCAACGACATCCACGATCTCACCGGCATCAGAATCTTGGTCTCCTCGATTCGAGATTGCTACGCGGTCCTCGGGGCAGTCCACGCGAGATGGAATCCAATGCCAGGACGTTTCAAGGACTACATTGCCACCCCCAAGTTCAACCTCTATCAGTCGCTCCATACCACGGTTTTTGGGCCGGAGGGCAGTCCGGTAGAGATTCAAATCCGCACGGTCGAGATGCACCAGCGAGCTGAATTCGGCGTTGCTGCGCACTGGAAATACAAGGAGCGAGCCGCCGGGAGCAAGGACAAAGATACTTTTGCCCACGAGACGGACATGGCCTGGCTTGCTCATCTTTCTGACTGGCAGGCGGAGACCACGGACCCGACCGAGTTCCTGGAGACCCTGCGCTACGAAATCGGCGCGAAAGAGGTCTACGTGTTTACCCCCCAGGGGAAAGTGATTGGTTTGCCCGCCGGAGCCACACCTGTGGACTTTTCCTACGCGGTCCACACCGAGGTGGGGCATCGCACCATGGGTGCCAAAGTGAACCAGCGCCTTGTCCCCCTCGACACTCCACTCGCGAGCGGTGACTCCGTCGAAATTTTCACCTCAAAGAGCCCAGACGCTGCGCCCAGCCAAGACTGGATGAACTTCGTCACGTCCCAGCGGGCCAGAAGCAAGATCCGCCAGTGGTTCACCAAGGAACGCCGCGAGGAAGCCATTGAACAAGGGAAGGATGCTATCGCTCGCGCGATGCGCAAGCAGAACCTTCCCCTGCAGAAGCTCATGAATCAGGAGTCCGTGGCGAGCGTTGCCGCTGCACTGAAGTTCCGAGATGTGGAAGACCTCTATGCGGCCGTGGGCGAGGGGCACGTCTCCACTCAGTCGGTCATCGAGAAGGTTGTCGGTGTCGTCCACTCCGACCAGGATGGCGATGATGACGTGTTCTCGGGACCGGCGAGGGGCAGGATCCCAGCCCGTGTGAGCCAGTCCGGGGTTCTCGTTCGCGGCGCTCCGGACATTCTGGTGAAGCTTGCTCGTTGTTGCACTCCCGTGCCGGGTGACACGATTGTGGGTTTTGTCACCCGGGGAACGGGTGTCTCCGTGCACCGAGGCGACTGCACGAACATTGAATCTCTGAAGGGTAGCCCCGACCGGATGATTGAGGTCGAGTGGGCACCGACCAAGGGAAGTGTATTCCTCGTCCATATTCAGATCGAAGCCCTAGACCGCCCAGGCCTGCTCTCAGATGTGACGCGTGTTCTCTCCGAACACCACGTTAATATTCTCTCGGCGACGGTCAACACCTCCGATAATCACTTGGCACTCTCGCGATTTGTCTTCGAAATGGGGGATGTGACTCACCTTGATCGTGTGCTGAATGCCGTGAGACGTATTGACGCGGTCTATGACGTCTATCGGGTAATGTCGGGATAACGCTCCCGGAGGGCATCAACGGCGCTGAGGAGTCTCTCGAGGCGGCGGCGTCGCCGCTGAGTCATGCGTCTCTCGTGGCACCTCTCTCTCAGGGACAAAGTGGAGAAGCTACTCAACATGACCACCTGAGCCCCGGCGACGTCGGGGCAACTGTCGTGGAGGAGAATGTCAACAGCTGTTGCCTCTGGTGTGACGAGCCTGAGCCCTTGGATTCTCTGAACGGGGTGGTGGACGGGGTTGAGTGTCCGGGCTCCCCACTCCATACGCTCCAGCGGTGAGGGTGCTGGCTGCGCCGGCCTGAGGACGCTCCAGGGCTCTGGTTGGCCCATGCCAGTCCACACCCAGCCGGCGGTCCGTCCGCTTGCTATTGCCCACGCCGGAAGCACCTGCGCGATCAGAGATGCGCGTTCGTGAAGAGTGGGGAAATACGGCCGTGGCCACACCAGCGAGCCAATTCGTAGTGCCGTTCCGGCGCGCAGTGCATAGTGTTCGCTCATTGAGGCCATGGCGCCATCATGAGGTGAACGTGGCGCTCTGGCCCGAGCCAGAGACACACTGTGGAAAACTCGCGCTAGTTGAGGACTTCTAGCCAGGCTTTTTTGGCGGCAAGCTCGGCCTCAAGATCTGAGGTGTTGGAGTCACTCGCATCCCGAAGTTTGCTCTCGAGTTCGGCGATGGCCGCGGTGAGTTGACCGGTCATCGACTCGCTGCGAGCTTTCTTTTCGGGGTCGTTCTTTGTCCAGAACTCCTGCTCTAACGACCTAACGTGTGTCTCGAGCTTTTTCACCTGGTCGTCAATCGCGCGGACGAGCTTCTTTGGAACCGGGCCGAGAGCGGCGAACCGGGTCTGAAAACTGCGCAATCGCTGGCTTGCCTGGTCACGCTCGGTCAGCGTGAGGATGTCCGCGAACTCCGCGAGGAGAGCCCTTTTACTCTCGGCGTTGACGGAGTTCGTTTCGTCATCGCGCTTGTCTTCCGCTGCTTTCGCGCCATAGAGCGCGTCACCGGCTTTCTTGAACTGGGCCCACAAGCCGTCTTCGACGGATTTTGATGCCCGAGGAGCCTCTTTCCAGCGGTCCAGAAGGCTTCGGTAGGCGGGGATGGCTGCGGAACCCTTCTCCAGGAGTGCCTCCGCCGCTGTAATCAAATCCTTCTTGATCGCTTTAGCTTCTTTAGAGACCTTGTCGAGGTCCTGGAAATAGGCCCGGCGCGCCTTTTCCAGAGTGTTGCGGGCACTGCGGAACCTTCCCCACAGTTCATCGGCAGTCTTCTTCGGAACACGGGGTCCGGACTGCTGGTGGGTCTGCCACGCCTCAAAAAGCTCGGTCATCGTGATGGTGGCTTGTTTCCACCGGATTTTGCTGGGATCCTGTCCAGCAATCGCTTCCATGTCGGCAACAATCTTTTCGCGATGGGCCAGGGCCTCAGCCACCGCCGCCTGGCTCGCCTCATCCTGCTTGGCCTCAAGCGTTGGAAGCTTTTCGCGCAGAGCGTGGACGCGCCCACGCAGAGCAGCGATGTCGCCCACGGCTGAGGGCTCGAGAAGGTCTGTGTCGAGCCGGTTCAGTTGCTTGGTGATATCGCGGGCCGCCGCCCCGGCTTTGATGCGCTGTTCTGCAAGCGAGACGATCGCCTCGAGGTCGTCGAACTTCCGTGTGAAATACGCGAGGGCTTCCTCTGGCGTCCCATCTGGAAAACTTCCCACTGCACGCCATACATCGCCTTCGCGAACAGAGACGGTGCCGTCGTCATCAACACGACCAAAAGCGTCAGCGCTTGTTGCCATGGCTCCTCATGTGCGGGTGGGGGACTAGCCGGCGCTCAGCCTACTCCACCGCGCAGGCGCCCAGAGGCTTTATTCCGAAGACTTATCGGATTGTGATGCTTCTGATATCCGGAGCAACGACGGGCGCGCCATTAGGAGCCTTGTCGATGGTGCCAGGGGTGGCATAGGCCGCCACAAACTCCGCCAAGCCCGACGTTATTCGGCCAAGCACCGTGTAGCCGCCGACGTCATCATTGGGAATCACGCTGTCTTCGTAAACGACAAAGAACTGGCTTCCCTGGCTCTCTGCATCGTTGCCGATTCTCGACATTGCGATGGTTCCAGCCGGGTATCGCTGAGTAACGGGGGCGTTCTCGATTGGCCCGAAGCGGTACTCGGGACCACCCGTTCCCGTGCCGGTGGGATCCCCGCACTGCATCACAAAGACCACTTCGACGCTGAGACTGTGGCAAGGCACGCCGTCGTAGAAGCCCTTGGTAGCGAGATCAACAAAGTTTGCGGTGGCTTGCGGAGCGTTCACCCCATCCAGGGTGATGCCCACCTCCACCTCGCCAAACAGAATCTCGCCCGTCCACTCCCGGTTTTCGCTCAACTCGATGGCGGGGGCCTTCGCCGGGGTACCAGGTCCGAAGGTTACATAGCCCACGAGTGCCAGGGACGAGAGCGTCACGGCAACCAGCGCGCCTCCCAAGGAGAGCCACTGGTCTGTGCGCAACCTCTTCTTCTTGGAAGCCTGGAGCACCTGCCGGGCTTGAAAGACGCGAAGTTGCTCACGTTTTACACGGTTTTCGCTGACCACACGGACTCCCTTAGATCAATCAATTCCACACCCCCACCATCCTAGGTGGCCATGTGTGCCCCCTTGACTAGCATTGCTCTATGGTCCAGGAGAGTTTGTGGAAGGCGCCATTGCCACTAGCGGTGGCCTTGCGCCCTCAGACCCTCGATGATGTCATTGGCCAAGACCGAGCTCTTGTTCCTGGAGGTCCGCTCAGGGCCCTCGCCGATCCAGGGCACCGCGGGTCTGCCAGTTCGGTGATTCTGTGGGGGCCCCCCGGAACGGGTAAGACAACGATTGCCACGGTGATTGCGCGGTCGTCTGGCCGAGAGTTCGTCGAACTCTCCGCCGTGACTGCCGGAGTCAAGGATGTGCGTGACGTGCTCGCCAACGCACGCGTCATTGGCGATACCAGCGGTGTTACTCCGGTGCTGTTCCTTGATGAAATCCATCGTTTTTCGAAAGCCCAGCAGGATGCGCTGCTCCCCGGCGTTGAAAACGGTGTTGTCGTGCTGGTGGCGGCGACGACGGAGAACCCCTCGTTTTCCGTTATTTCTCCGCTCTTGAGTCGTTCAATTGTTGTCACGCTCTCTCTATTGGAGCCCCACGACATTGAGGATGTGCTCGCTCGTGCACTGGCACATCCCCAGGGGTTAGCAGGAGGCTTTGAGGTTGAACCAGAGGCCATTGAGCTCCTGGTTAGGCTCTCCGGTGGTGATGCCAGGAAGGCACTTGGCGCGCTTGAAGCGGCTGCGATGGTGGCATCAGGCTCCCTCGATTCCAGGCGCATCAGCGCCGAGCACGTGTCCCAGGCTGTCGATCGCGCGTTGGTACGCTACGACCGCGACGGAGATGCTCACTATGACGTGATCAGCGCCTTCATCAAGTCCGTCCGAGGAAGCGACGCGGATGCTGCTCTGCACTATCTCGCTCGAATGATTGAGGCGGGGGAGGACCCCCGATTTATTTCCAGGCGCTTGATTATCTTGGCCTCCGAGGATATTGGCCTCGCTGACCCGACTGCGCTGTCGATGGCCGTTGACGCCGCCCAGGCGGTTGCGTTGATTGGAATGCCAGAGGGCCGTATTCCCCTCGCCCAAGCCACCATCTATCTTGCTTTAGCGCCGAAGTCCAACAGTGCCTATGTAGCAATCAATGACGCCCAGTCGAGCATTAGGGCGGGTCTCCTTGGCGAGGTGCCCGCGCATCTTCGTGACAGCCACTACGCCGGTGCAGATCGATTGGGCCATGGCCGCGGGTATATCTATCCCCACGACGTGCAGGCAGGCATAGTTGCCCAAAGTTACGCCCCAGACGCGGTCCAGGGGACTCAGTTCTATCGACCGGGTTCCCGGGGCTTCGAGGGAGCGTTGGCTAAGCGCCAGGCGGCAATCCGTGCCATTCTCGATGGCGTCCCACCTGAATCGAGCAACAAGGGCTAGTTGTGCTAGCGTTATCGCTGGTCACAGACCAGTTAACCGTGCGGCTGCGTGTTGCTGATCTGCGAAGGGCACGCTGTAGCCGCGGCCCCTCTGCCAATTCCCTCACTTGTTATGTCTCAGGCGTTTAGCGCCAACCACGTATCTAGGAGAAATTCTTCGTGTCAACTCGTTCACGCACCAGAAGCAAGACCAGACTGTCCCGGGCGCTCGGGATTCCCCTCACACCCAAGGCAGCAAAATACTTGGAGAAGCGCCCCTACGCTCCGGGTGAGCACGGTCGCACCAAGCGCAAGACCGACAGCGACTACGCAGTGCGTCTTCGGGAGAAGCAGCGCCTGAGGGCCCAATACGGCATCCGGGAAGCCCAGCTCCGTCGCGTCTTCGAAGAGGCACGTAAGAGCCAGGGCCTGACCGGTGAGAACCTCGTTGAGTTGCTCGAGATGCGCCTCGACGCTCTTGTATTGCGCTCTGGATTTGCTCGCACCATGGCCCAAGCGCGCCAGATGGTGGTGCACCGCCACATCTTGGTCAACGGCGAATTGGTTGACCGCCCTTCGTTCCGGGTTAAGCCGGGTCAGATGATTCACGTGAAGCCCCGCAGCGAAGAAACGGAGCCTTTCCAGGTTGCTGCTGCTGGAGGCCACGTGGATGTGTTGCCTCCTACCCCTTCTTACCTAGCTGTCGAGTTGGACAAGCTGCAAACCGTATTGGTTCGTCGTCCGAAGCGCGCAGAGGTGCCCGTGACGTGTGAAGTGCAGCTCGTCGTCGAGTACTACGCGGCCCGCTAGAAAACCTCTACTGTGGTTGGGGGAGCTTACGCTTCCCCACCACAGTGTTTTTTTTGGGCCTGGGTACGGATGATGAAGGAGGACATGTGGGTCGTTTCATAGCTGCTCTTGCGGGGGTTGTAGCCGGCTTTGTGCTTGCTCACGTCGTGAATCAGACACCCGAAGGCCGAGCGTTCTTCAGCAGACTGGGGGCCACCATCCACTCCTTCGTTGAGGGCTTTAGGCAGTCGTATCGCGCGTGAGATAGCGACCGCGAGAAGAGAGATTGATGGAAACCGCAGACATTCAGCGTCGCTGGCTCACCTACTTCGGGGACCGCGGACACACCGTTGTCCCCTCGGCGTCGCTGGTGAGCGACGACCCCACCCTGATGTTCACCGTGGCGGGGATGGTTCCCTTCATTCCCTACCTCACTGGTGTTGTCCCTGCTCCGTATCCGAGGGCGACAAGCGTCCAGAAGTGCATTCGTACCCTCGACATTGAAGAGGTAGGCAAGACCACGCGCCACGGGACGTTCTTCCAAATGAACGGCAACTTCTCCTTCGGAGACTATTTCAAGCAGGGAGCCATCGAGTTCGCCTGGGAGTTACTGACGATGTCGGAGTCCGACGGCGGTCTGGGGTTCGACGAGAGCGCACTCTGGGTCACCGTCTACGAGGACGACGACGAGGCTGCCGCTATCTGGAAGTCGGTTGCTGGGCTCCCCGAGTCGCGCATTCAGCGCATGGGACGTGAGGACAATTACTGGTCAACGGGCCAGCCAGGGCCTGCTGGCCCGTGTTCTGAGATCTACTTCGACCGAGGAGCGCAACACGGGCCAGACGGTGGCCCCGCTGTTGATGACACCCGGTATATCGAAATCTGGAACCTCGTGTTCATGCAGTACTTGATCGACAACGTGCGTAGCAAGGTTGACTTCGACATTGTCGGAGAACTTCCCCAGAAGAATATTGACACCGGCATGGGCATGGAACGCGTCGCCTTCCTCAAGCAGGGCGTGGCCAACATGTATGAGATTGACCAAGTCCGGCCGGTTCTTGATAAGGCGGGTGAGCTTTCTGGGCGACGCTACGGCGCGCATGTTGAGGATGACGTTCGGATGAGGGTCATCGCCGACCACATCCGGTCTGCGCTGATGTTGATGACCGATGGCGTTGTGCCCGCCAATGACGGGCGCGGTTACGTGCTCAGGCGTCTGTTGCGTCGAAGCATCCGTTCGATGCGACTCCTCGGTTACCACGATCCGAGTTTTCCCGAGCTTTTTGAGGCCTCACGAGACGCGATGTCCGCGAGTTACCCCGACGTCGCCACAGAGTTTGCGCGGGTTAGTCAACTCGCCATCGCCGAAGAGGAGTCATTTCTGAAGACTCTGGAGGCTGGCACCAGCATCGTTGATCTTGCTGTGGCCGACACGACTGCTAGGGGTGAGTCCTCCCTCTCTGGGGACACAGCGTTCTTGCTCCACGACACCTACGGGTTTCCCATTGACTTGACTCTGGAAATGGCATCCGAGGCCGGCCTCAGTGTTGACCGGGAGTCCTTTGACACTCTGATGCTGGCTCAGCGGAATCGAGCCAAGACGGATGCGAAATCCAAAAAAAGCACACGGGCGGACGTGTCGGTGTATGGGGAGTTTCGTGCTTCCGGGGAGACCGTTTTTGCCGGCTACGAGCTACTGGAACTGGAATCCACCGTGCTCGGCTTGCTGGTTAACGGCGAGTCCGTCACCCGCGCGGTTTCGGGCCAAGTTGTCGAGGTGATTCTTGCTGAGACTCCTCTCTATGCGGAGTCCGGCGGTCAGGTGTCAGACCACGGAGTCCTAGAAGGCCCTGGTTTCAGGGCTGTTGTCTCTGATGTTCAAAAGCCTGTTCCCGGCCTCATCAGTCACACCGTGACTGTTGCCGAGGGTGAGATTGGTGTGGGAGAGAGCGTCACGGCCGTTGTGGATCCCGTGACCCGTTACGAAGGGGCGCGAGCGCACTCGGCAACCCACCTGATTCATGCCGCACTTCGAGACACCCTTGGTCCCCACGCAACACAGGCCGGTTCGCTTAACCGCCCCGGTTATCTGCGACTTGATTTCTCCTGGAACCAAGCGCTCTCTGACGACGCGCAGAGTGCAATCTCTGACATCACCAACACGGCGATTCGAGACGACCTGGAAGTCTCTACCAAGATTTTGCCCGTCGCGGAAGCTAAGGCTGCCGGTGCGATGGCACTCTTTGGGGAGAAATACGGCGACGTTGTCCGCATGGTCGACATTGGCGGACCGTGGTCAAGAGAGCTCTGTGCTGGCACACACGTTGGTCGGTCCTCCCAGATTGGTGTGGTGACGCTTCTCGGGGAGAACTCAGTGAGTTCGACCGCGCGTCGTATTGAGGCGCTGGTCGGTAGCGCGGCGGTTGCTGACTTCTCAGTGGAAAAATCGATCGTGCGCCGCCTCACACAGCTTCTCAAAACGCCCAGGGAGGAACTGCCTGGGCGCATTGAGGATTTATTGGGTCAGGTGAAAACCCTCGAGCGCCAGGTGGCCAAGAGCGCACAGGTGGCAACCGGGGCTCTTGTACCGGCTTTGGTGAAGGGCGCTCGTGACATCTCAGGAGTGGCCGTGGTTAGCCAAGCGCTCTCCGAGAGCCTGGTCGCCGATGACATCCGAGTATTGGCGACCAGCGTTCTCTCCGGCCTTGGCGATGCGCCTTCGGCGGTCGTGCTGGGTTCCATCACCGAGGGCAGGGGAACGGTTGTTGTCACTGCGAATTCTGCCGCGGTGGCCAAGCGTGTTCACGCGGGCAACCTCGTGAAGATGGCGTCCGCGATTATGGGTGGTGGCGGTGGAGGCAAGCCAGGCCTTGCTCAAGGGGGCGGCCCCGAGGGCGCACAGCTCCAAGTCGCACTCGATGCGGTGGTAGCGGAGTTGGGGAAGTCCTAGTGCGCGAGGGCATCCGACTGGGGATTGACGTCGGTCAGGCCCGAGTGGGTGTTGCCCGCTCAGATCCGCAGGGAACGATGGCCGTGCCGGTAGCGACTCTGGCTAGAGCCACAGCCCTCCTGGAGATTGCTGCTCTCATTGGGGAGTATCAGCCCCTCGAGGTGGTGGTTGGTTTACCCATCAACTTGCAGGCGGAACGAACGGCCTCGACGGAGGACGCCGAGGCTTTTGCGCGTGAGATTGCCGCCTTGGGTCTCGTTCCGGTGCGCATGGTCGACGAGCGGCTGAGTACAGTGTCAGCGACCGGTGCGCTGCGCAGTGCGGGGCGGTCGTCACGATCGCATCGCTTGGTTGTCGACCAGGTTGCCGCTGTTATCCTTTTGCAACATACGTTGGATTCAGAACGCAGTCAGGGGGTGCCAGGCGGGTACGTGCTAGAGCACCCGGAAACCCATGACGAATGATGCAGACTTCGATCGTATTTTCAGCACACTGCCTCCGCTGACCCCCCAGACCCCGCAGGCGGCACAGACTCCGCAGACGGGGCTGGTTTCCCAAGGTTTCGGCGAG
>WLEA01000043.1 GCA_009704535.1 Actinomycetota bacterium | reverse complement strand
TCAGGGCCTCGACTAGTCTGAGAGGGCTATGAGCGAACTCGATATTCAGGCCCGCATTGCCGCCCTTCGCTCCACCTTCGCCACCATTGAGGCGGTGCTGGACCCGGAGAGCTTGAAGATTGAGATTGCTTCCTTATCCGAACAGGCATCGGTTCCCAATCTGTGGGACGACACTGAGGCTGCTCAGAAAATCACCAGTGCACTGAGCCACCGTCAGACGGAGCTTGCTCGGATTACGGAAATCACCCAGCGCCTGACCGATATCGATGTCTTAATCGACATGGCTGATGAGGCCGGTGATAGTGACTCCGCGAATGAGGTCATGAAGGAGCTCGCTGACCTTGAGGCGCTGCTCGGCGTCATGGAGGTTCAGACTCTGCTCGATGGCGAATATGACGCCCTTCCGGCAGTGGTGACAATCCGTGCTGGTGCTGGCGGTGTTGACGCGGCCGACTTCGCTGAAATGTTGTTGCGGATGTATACGAGGTGGGCCGAAGCCCACGGCTACTCCGCCACCATTCTTGACACCAGCTATGCCGAAGAAGCTGGCATCAAGAGTGCGACCCTCCAGATTGATGCCCCGTATGCCTTTGGAACACTCAGTGTCGAGGCGGGGACTCACCGCCTGGTTCGGATGAGTCCCTTCAACTCCGCCGGTAAGCGCCAGACGTCCTTTGCCGCGGTTGAAGTCGTTCCGCTTATGATGGAGGCAACAGAAGTGGATCTGCCCGAGTCTGACCTGCGCATCGATGTCTTTCGCTCGTCTGGCCCAGGCGGCCAGTCAGTTAACACGACAGACTCAGCTGTCCGAATTACCCACATCCCCACCGGCATTGTCGTGAGCTGTCAAAACGAGAAGAGTCAAATCCAAAACAAGGCCGCAGCGCTTCGAGTGCTCCAGAGTAGGTTGCTTCTGCTTCAGCGCGAGGAAGAAATGGCCAAGAAAAAGGAGCTTGCGGGGACCATCACGGCCAGCTGGGGCGATCAGATGCGCAGTTATGTCCTCGCCCCCTATCAAATGGTCAAAGATCTACGATCCGACTACGAGGTGAACAACCCGAGCGCCGTCTTTGACGGTGATTTAGACGGCTTCATTCAGGCGGGGATCCGCTGGCGCAAAAGCGCGCAACGGGTGTCGTAGGGCGGATTTAGACCCCCTCGAATCTAGGCTTGAGAAGCCATGATTCTCTTCGAAGACGTCACAAAAATGTATCGGGGTGCGCCCAAACCGGCTCTCAGTAATGTCAGCATCAACATTGGTGCTGGCGAGTTTGTCTTCCTTGTCGGCGCTTCGGGTTCCGGAAAATCGAGCTTTTTGCGCCTGATTCTCAAAGAAGAGCGTCCCAATGCTGGCAACATTCATGTGCTTGGCCAAGATCTTCGTCGAATTCCGAGTAGCAAAGTTCCCTTGTTCCGGCGCAATCTTGGCGTCGTGTTCCAAGACTTCCGGCTGTTGCCTCAGAAGACCGTGTTCGACAATGTTGCCTTTACGCTTCGCGTGATTGGTCAGAGCTCTGGCTTCATCCAGGAAGCGGTGCCGGATATTCTGCAAACGGTGGGACTTGCCCAAAAAGCCAGGAATTACCCGCACGAGCTCTCCGGCGGTGAGCAGCAGAGAGTCGCGATCGCGCGTGCTGCGGTCAATAAGCCCTCTATTCTGCTGGCTGATGAGCCCACCGGAAACTTGGATCCCTCCACGAGTGCCGGAATTATGAACGTGCTCTCGAGAATTAATGCCTCTGGCACCACAGTGATCATGGCAACCCACGATTCCGGGATTGTGAACCAAATGCAACGCCGAGTGGTCGAGATTTCGGCGGGACGGGTTGTGAGAGACGAGCGGGAGGGCGGCTACGAAACCACCAGCATCCCCTTCGGCGAGCTTGACACTGCCCCAAGCCCCATCATCACCGATGACGAAGCCACGCTTGTCTCTCCCACCCCTATCCGCGGCCGGGACGACAGCGAACCTGGGACAGTGGCGGCGTCGTTCCCCTGGGAGTTGCGGGCGTGAGACTCGGCTTTGTCCTGCGCGAAGTCGGTACTGGTCTCGCGAGAAACCTCTCGATGGTCGTGTCCATCGTGTTGGTCACATTCATCTCCTTGACTTTTGTGGGAGCCGCCATTTTGCTCCAAGCCCAGATTCAGCAGATGAAGAACTATTGGTTTGATCGCGCCCAGGTCGCGGTCTATCTGTGTACAGACTTCTCAACGCTCGGCGGCTGTGACCAACTAGCAGCGAGTGAGGATCAGAAGCTCGCCATCGAGCAGCGCCTCGATTCGCCGACACTCGCTCCCTACATCGAGCGTTTCTACTTCGAAGACCGCGATCAGGCCTATGAAAACTTCCGTGAACAGTTCAAGGACTCAGCTGTTGTCGACTTGGTGTCACCTGAGCTTCTTCCGGAAACCTTCTGGGTCAACCTGGTAGATCCCACCCAGAGTGAACTGATTTTTGAGGCGATTTCTGCGTTACCCGGCGTAGAGAGCGTGATAGATCAGCGCAGTTACCTTGACCAGATTTTTGCTCTTCTGAACGCAGGGAGTTTGACCGCTGTTGCGGTTGCGAGCTTGATGCTCCTCGCAGCGGCCCTGCTGATCGCTACCACCATTCGTTTGAGCGCATTTTCGAGGCGTCGCGAACTAGCGATTATGCGCCTTGTCGGAGCATCTAACCGGTTCATTCAAACTCCCTTTGTTCTCGAAGGAATCGTGGCGGCGGCACTCGGGGCGGCCGCTGCCTCGGTGGCAGTCTGGGCAATTGTGCGTTTCTTTGTCCAGGGATACCTCACCGAAGCGCTACCGACGACGGTCTTTGTGGACGCATCGGATGCATTTGCCACCATGCCCATTCTCTTTGCCACAGGAATTGGGCTTGCTGTTGCGGCGTCCTATATCTCCATAACTCGCTACCTCAGGGCCTAAAAACTCTCTCTCCCCTGCCGAAAAGCCTGGCGGTAGACTGTGGGGCTGGCCACCGAGCGGGGTCATGCCACTGGCATCGAGGAATAGAGGAGGTGGCACCATGGCAAAAGACAGCGGCGAAAAAGTGGTTGCCACGAACCGAAAAGCCCGTTACGACTACCACATTGAAGATACCTATGAGGCGGGAATTGTTCTCACTGGCACCGAGGTCAAGTCCTTACGACAGGGCAGGGCCTCACTCGTTGATGGGTATGCCACTGTGGACGGCGGAGAAGCCTGGCTTGAAGCTGTTCACATTCCCGAATACAACGAGGGAACGTGGACGAATCATCCACCGCGCAGAAAACGTAAGCTGCTACTGCATAAGGAACAGATTGTGAAAATGGCGCACAGGATTACCGCCGGTGGCTACACCCTGGTGCCCTTGCGCATCTATTTTCTGGATGGTCGAGCAAAGGTCGAGATTGCTGTGGCCAAGGGCAAAAAGGAATACGACAAGCGTCACGCGCTCCGGCAGAAACAAGACGACCGCGAAGCGAAGCGTGCGATATCGACCAGGAACCGACTGGGCGACTAGGTCTGCCGCCTGGCGTAGGCTGAGCTAAGAATGTCGAAGTTTTCGGGGGCACCTGCCACGGAGCCCATAAACCTCTCGGGGGATAAAGCCCGCTGGAGCGCTTACGGCGTGGCGGTGGGGGTCGCATCTCTTACTATTCTTGATCTTTCAAAGATCAACGTGGCTATCCCTGCGATTAGTTCAGTCCTCGGTGCCGGGCCAACGCAGGTGCAACTGCTGCTCTCAGGATTTGTGCTCGCGTTTGGCCTCGTGCTGGTGCCCTCGGGTCGAATCGGCGATCTCTACTCCAGGCGCTTCATGTTTTTGCTCGGCCTCTCCTTGTTCACTCTCGCAAGTCTCGGCGGAATGGTGGCGCCAACCATCGAGCTGCTTATTGCCAGCCGAGTGTTTCAAGGTTTTGCCGCTGGAATCTTGATGCCCCAGGTTCTGGGACTTGTCCAGCAACTATTCCAGGGCAAGGAGCGCGGCCAAGCTTTCGGCATCTTCGGAGCAGTGGTTGGTCTCTCGACTGCCTTTGGCCCCACGATTGGTGGCCTCTTGGTGGGGGTGGGCGGCGACGACTTCGGGTGGCGCCTGCTCTTTGCGATGAACGTGCCACTGGGCGTTGCAGCGTTTGTGATGGCGTACCGTTTGTTGCCCAAGTTCCAGGACACATCCTCTGCGGTCAAGGACTTCGATCTGCTCGGAACAGCCCTGCTCGGTGCCACAACGTTTTCTCTCATGCTCCCCTTTGTTCTCACCACGGGAACCGCATCCGATAACCCTGCCCGCTGGTGGTGGCTCTTGGCCGCCCTCGGGGCAGGAGCCCTCTTTGTCCTCTGGGAGAAGTCCTATATGCGTCGGGGCAAAATCGCCATCATTGACTTTGAGCTTTTCGCCATCTCGTCGTTCCGCAACGGAATTTTGATATCGGGCTTCTATTTCGCTGCCCTGCCAGCAACCTTCATCACTCTCACACTGTTCCTTCAGCAAGGGCTGGGGTTTGCCCCCGTGGTGGCTGGCATGGTGACCATTCCCTTTGCTCTGATTTCTGCCTATACGTCCTTTAGAAGTGGCAAGGTCGTTCATAAACGTGGCCGACCACTGGTGGTGGTCGGTTTGCTGGCAGTGCTGGCAGGGTTTGGTTTGGTCGCACTTGCGAGTGTTGTGGTGCCGGATTCTTTGATGCCCTTTGCTGTGGCGCTGGCGATGGCCCTGGCTGGAGCTGGTGGTGGAGCTGTGATTTCGCCGAACCAGACTCTGATGCTCGAAGACATTCCCGTTCACCAGGGCGGTCTTGCTGGGTCTCTTGCTCAAGTCGGTCAGCGTATTGGAACCGCGATTGGACTGGCAGCCGGACTGTCGGTGTTTTTCTTTGTTCTCGCCGATGAGGTCAACCAGCCTTTGAGTGTGGCCTATCACGACGCCTTTATCGTGGCGTTGAGCGCTGTCGTTGGTTTGATCATTGCGGCGCTGGTCTTCGCTCTCCTTGATTCGAAGGTCCGCGCACAGGATGATGTGGCATCTAGCTAGTTCAAAGCTCTAGGCCCTATAGTTGGGGCGTGTCTTCGTGGCACCTGTTGCAACACAACTCCACAGCGCACCACACCAAAGCTTCTCTGGGGCGCTACGTCCCAGAGCGAGTCATGGGGATGATCGGTTTCGACATTGCTTGTGATTCCACAGAGAAGCGGGTCGAGAATGCAGAGTTATCTCGTTAACGTCCTCTGTAACCTATAGGTGCCAATACAAAGCGCACCGACTTCGCTCTCGCTGCCTAAGCAGCAGACAAGTCCGTCAGACTGAGCTCGCCTTCGGCTCAACCACTGGCGTCGTTTAGACGGCTTGCTTGTGACCTGTGTTTCAGGGGTCACCGGGACTTTTTCTGAGACTGGGCTCGTCGCTTTAGATGCTTGTGGCAAAAAGCGGAGCCGAGTAGAACGTTTTCACAAGCTACACCCGTAGAAGGCTGTGGTACGAAGTAGTGGACCCGGGTTCGATTCCCGGCATCTCCACCATCGGTGCGCTGTGGGTTTCTTGAGATTCACCGCGTCATCTTCTGTTTACTTTGACCGTATTGGCTCGTGCCAGCACGAGAGGGTCGAAGGAGGTGTGATGCGACGCATCGTCAGTGAGTTTTTCGGGACAGTAGTCCTGGTCGTTGCGGTGCTGGGCCCCGCGTTCATGGCCTCGAGCTTGGGAGTCTCGCCTGGGTTCGCTCTCGTTATGGCGGCTTTGACAGTCGTCGCTGTGCTGTTTGTTCTGATAACAGTTGTGGGGCCAATCTCTGGTGCTCACCTCAATCCCGCAGTGTCACTTGCCCTTCTGTTGCAGGGGCGCCTGACCCCGCGGTGGTTCTCGGGCTACGTGCTCGCCCAGACGCTGGGGGCACTCGGGGGAGGGCTCCTCACGAGCCTCATGTTTAGCGCCAGTCCCCTTGTGCTCTCGACAGTCGATCGAGGGGGTTGGGGTGTGCTGGTCTCGGAGTGGTTCACGACCTTTGGTCTTGTTGCCCTTATCGTCCTGCTGCTGCGACAGGATCGCGGGGCTTGGATTCCGATGTCGGTGGCGCTATGGATTGGTGCCGGACATATCTTTTCTTCTTCGACCTCCTTTGCTAACCCGGCGGTGACGCTCGGTCGCATGGTCACCGACGCGACAAACGGCATTGCTCCCGCTTTTGTTCCGGGCTTCGTTGCAGCACAGGTCCTTGGCGCACTTTCGGCGGTCGGGGTTCTGGCGCTGTGGGGCAGGGCGGTTCGCCCACCCACTACACGGAATCTAGAGCACGATTCCTGAACTGTTCGGCTTGTGAACGCTTGGGATAGGACGACTGCGCGCCTGCTCGCGTGACGCTATCGCTTGCGGCGAGGACGCCCCCTGCCAGAGCGTTCCGCCAGGGCAGTCCCTCGATGAGGTGTGCTGCGAAGTAGCCGACAAAGCAGTCTCCGGCCCCCACGGTGTCCTGCGCTGTGACCGGTTCAGTGCTGAAATGAAAAGTCCCGTCGCCTGGCACGTGACCAATGGCGCCCTGATCTCCAAGCGTCACAATCACGTGACACCCCAGGGCCAGGGCCCAGCCTTCGATTCCAGCAGTGATCACGTCAACAGTGATTTCCTGCGGTGTTGTCACCCCGGCACCGCCAAGAACCGTGGCGATCTCGACTTCGTTGGCGATAAGCCAGGTGGTGTTTCGCAGAATGCCTTCGGGGACAGCCAGTGCTGGGGCGGTGTTGAGAATCGTGTGAGCTCCCATAGCCCTGGCAGTCGCGAGTGCGGCTGCCACTACCCTCTGATCAATCTCCAGCTGACTCACGAGAATCTTGAGATCAGTATGGGACGCCACGGCTTGGGCCGCTGATTCTTGGGTCAGAGTTCCGGATGCTCCGGCGAAGACAGCAATTCTGTTGGCGCCGCCGTCTTCGACATAGATGCTGGCAACACCCGACGGTCCTGGCACTCGTGCGAGATGCTCCAGCTCGAGGCCCTCTGTAGTGAGTGCTGTGATCACCATGTCGCCAAAGGCATCCTCACCAATACGACCAATGAATGACACCTGCGCGCCAGCCCGGGCGGCCGCCACGGCCTGGTTGGCTCCCTTCCCACCCATCCCGATGCTGAAGTTCTGGCCGAGAACTGTTTCGCCCCGTTCGGGAGCGCGCTGTAGATAGGTGGTCAAGTCAACGTTGGCGTTACCAATGACGACGAGGGGCGCGTTTGGCATAATCACCGTCTTTCTGGGGTCCGCCTCTGCCAGTGGAGACTGAGCAATTACCGCTTCGCGTCCTGCAGGGTGCCAACGACTTTGAGCCCCGGATCAATCACCATGCAATAGATGCTTCTATCTCCCTGAGCCCAGCTACTGGGTGTGGGGTAGTAGAAGTGATAATCCAAGACAGAAGATCGGAAGTCGATGCCCACAAATTCCGCAAAGACAGCCTGACACTTGTCTTGGCCCTCGCTCACGAGAGTATCAACGCCCGGGTAGGGGCCTTCGGTAGTGGTGACAACGGCAAAGAGCTCTGAGTCGTGAGGTTCACTACACGCGACCGTCGGCACTTCTGTTAAGTCTGCGCCAAGGGGCGTTTCTGCGTCATTCACACAGGTCCCCACAGCAAGTTCGAGTAATGACTCTGCCTCGACCCCCTCGGTGGAGGCCACACTGCCAGCCGTTAAGTCACCCGCTTCACCGGTGCAGCCCGCGAGCAATAGCCCAGCAGCGGCGACCGCAAGACATCGAATCATAAATCGCACTATGCCCTCCTCGTGATGCTAAGAACCTCGTCGTGGAGGGGACCGTTGGTAGCAAGCGCAGTGCCACTCCAGACCCCTGGCTCTGCGTCTAGCGAGCTAAATCTTCCACCAGCCTCCTCGATGATGGGCACGAGGGCTGCCATGTCATAGGGCTGAAGGTCGGCCTCGCCAGCGACATCGAGCGAACCCTCCGCAACCAGCATGTAGGACCAGAAGTCGCCGATCGCGCGTGCCCTCCACGCGCCGGTCGCAAGGCGCGTCACTTGGTCACCACGGCCATCGTTGATCCAGCCCGGCAGACTGTTATAGCTGATGGTTGCGTCTGAGAGTTTTTCCACCCTGCTCACCCAAAGTCGGCGAGGGTCTGGATCTGCCCAGGTCGTGGTGAACGCTCCTTGGCCCCGCGCTGCATACCAACGCTGTCCCAGGGCTGGTGCGCTGACTACGCCCACCACAGGCTCGCCATCGATGGCGAGCGCAATCAGAGTTGCCCAGATGGGGAGACCGCGCGAGAAACCCGCGGTCCCGTCAATGGGGTCAATAATCCATTGGCGGCCGGGTTGCGGGCCGACGGTGTCACTTGTTGAGCCCATTTCTTCGCCGAGGATGGCGTCATCGGGTCGTGCGGCAGCAATCGTGGATCGCATCAGTTTCTCGACGGCCTGGTCAGCATCGGTGACCGGGCTGCGGTCGGGTTTTGTGGTGATGACAAGGTCCTGCGCCCTAAAACGAGGCAGGGAAACCAAATCTGCAGTGGCCACAGCAGCCAGCGCAAGAGCCAGGTCATCGCTTGGACTGAAGTGCGCCACACCTTGAGCGTAGTGGGAAGTGTCGAACCGGGCGTGGAGCTACTCGGGTTTCCCGCCGGGCTCATGGATTGTCGCCATCAGGCGTTGGAGCGATTCGACTCGCGGTGCTAGCTCTGCTGGCAATGTCTCATCGGCCTGCGCTCTGGCCAGTTGGCACTCCACGCTGTGAGCGGTGTGAGCGCAGGCTTTCGGGCACAGTGCCACATAGTCGGTGAGGTCGCTAAAGGCAGAGACGATGGATTCCGTGCTGACGTGACCAAGGCCGAAGGATCGAACTCCAGGAGTGTCAATGACCCAGCCACCTTCAGCCAGTCGAAGGGCTTGGCTGGACGACGAGGTGTGGCGGCCACGTCCGGTGACGTCGTTTACATCCCCCACGGCGCGTTCCGCGCTGGGGGCCAACTCGTTCACGAGCGTTGATTTGCCCACACCCGAGTGACCAACTGCCACGCTAATGCGTCCCGCCAGAAT
Source organism: Actinomycetota bacterium (assembly GCA_009704535.1). Lineage (GTDB taxonomy): Bacteria > Actinomycetota > Actinomycetes > Actinomycetales > Microbacteriaceae > Pontimonas. The sequence continues at coordinate 2,644 of WLEA01000043.1, read as the reverse complement.
CTTTGCGAGTTCCTCCCGTGCTGGGTTCTCGGGCGATCTCGACACCGTGGTGATCCCGAGGCTCCTGCCGTAATCGACCAAGTCTGTGTCTGGCGCCAAATCTGTCTTCGTGATGCAGAGAATCGGAGTGATGCCGGCATCCAGTGCGGCAATGATGTAGCGATCGATGAGGCGCGGCCTGGGTTCAGGGTTGGTCGTCGCGACCACCATGAGCAACTGGTCAGCATTGGCAACAATGACCCGCTCGAGAGTATCCGTGTCGTCGCCGCTTCGGCGCAAGACACTGGAGCGAGGCTGGATGCGGACGATGCGCGCGAGCGAGCCCTCCTCACCCGTGGTGTCACCGACAATGTCGACGCGGTCTCCGGTCACAATTGCCTGGCGACGCAGCTCGCTCGCCCGTGAGCACGTGACAAGTCGCTCGGTCTTCGTCCCCTCGTCAATGATGGCTCGGTAGCGACCGCGATCAACAGCGATGATGAAACCGCTCACGGCGTTGTCGTGGGCGGGGCGATTTTTCGAGCGCGGTCTGCTTCCTCGGCGATCTGGTCGCACCCTCGGTACCAGATTTGCGTAGCGGTCCTCGTCCTCGTCCCAGGTCATGGGGCAGGTGACTCCACGAGATCGCTCCAGAGTGCCACGAATTCAGGCAGCGTCTTAGACGTGCAGGAAATGTCATCGACGACGATGCCCCGAACGCCAAGGCCCAGCAGAGCCCCGGAAGTCGCCATTCGGTGGTCCTCACATGCTGCCCAGGTGCCACCATCCAGGGGGGTTGGGGTTACTTCGATGCCATCCGGGAGTTCACGGGCGTTGCCACCGAGGCCCTGGATATTGGACACCAGTGCGCTCAGGCGATCGCTCTCGTGGCCCCTAAGGTGACCAATGCCGCGGAATGTGCTGGGACCACTGGCCAGGGCGGACAACGCAATGAGGGTGGGGGCAAGTTCCCCGGCGTGGCTGAGGTCCAGGTCAACTCCACGAATCTGCGCACCACCCACCCAACCTGCGCCGCCGGACACGGTGACGGAAGTGGTGCCGTAGTGGACCCCCCCGCCAAAGTGCTCGAGAAGTTCTGGGACGTGGCGGCCCACCTGCGTCGTCTGCTCGGGCCACCCTTCTAGGGTGACCTCACCGCCGGAAATTAGTGCAGCGGCGAGGAACGGCGCGGCATTCGACAAATCTGGCTCGATGGTGACATCGATGGGGCTGATGTCACCAGGCTCAACCCTCCAGACCCCTGGCTGGGGGCTTTCGACGCTGACACCGCGGGCCCGCAGGCTTGCAATCGTCATATCGATGTGGGGGAGTGATGGCAGGGTGTCGCCCGTGTGGGTGATGGTGAGGCCTCGGGGCATCCGAGGCGCTGCTAGAAGAAGGCCTGAAACAAACTGACTGGAGAGCGAGGCGTCAATACTGACGCTATCGCCACTGAGCACCTGAGGTGGAGTCATGGTGAAGGGTAGTCCGCCTGGACCATCCCGCTCCACGCTCACACCCAGTTGAACGAGAGCATCCAGCGTGGTCTGCATGGGGCGACGCCTTGCGCCCAGGTCACCGTCCAGGTGGATGGTGCCGGGCACGAGAGCCGCAACAGGGGGGATGAAGCGCATTACGGTGCCAGCTAGACCGCAGTCAATCATTGCCCTGGTTGCAGCGGGGGTTTTCGGGAGGGGCTCCACGAGGAAATCCGGACCAAAAGGCCCATCGGATTCCACGGGTGTGATGGTGGCTCCGAGCGCCCGAAGAGCGTCCACCATCAGCGCGCTGTCTCTCGAGTGCAGAGGACGCCGAATGCGGGAAGGCCCTGAGGCAAGCGCCGCCAGGACGAGTTCTCGATTGGTCAGTGATTTTGAGCCGGGCAGGCTCAGTGAATGCCGCAGAGGGTGCGCGCGCTCGGGGGCGGGCCACCCCTCTGAGGAATTTTGTGACTGGTGCATCGGTTGTCCAGAGTATCGGTTTGTTGGAGAGAACCAGGAGGGAACGCGATGAGCACGATGCTGGAGGAAATCCGACCCCCGATAGAATTGACGGTGATGAAAGCCTTGCAGGATGATGCTTCGGAGGCGTCACGCGATTTCGTGGAGCAAGCGTTGCCCTTTGCCGACCAGCTTTACGCGGCCGCGATGCGCCTGGCCAAGAACCCCTCTGATGCTGCGGATTTAGTGCAGGAAACTTTCCTCAAGGCTTACAAGGCTTTTCATCAATACGAAGACGGTACGAATCTGAAAGCCTGGCTCTATCGGATCCTCACCAACACTTACATCAATCTGTATCGCAAGCGCTCGAAAGAGGGTTTTCAGTCGGCGCTCGATGATTTAGAAGAGTGGCAGGTGGGCGGAGCCGAATCCTTGACCCAGAGTGCCACCAGGTCCGCTGAAGCCGAAGCCATCGATCGCATGCCGGCCAGTGTTGTGAAGGACGCTCTGCACTCGCTGCAGGAAGAGTTTCGTATGGCTGTCTATTTCGCTGATGTCGAGGGCCTCAGCTACCAGGAGATCGCTGGCATTATGGACACCCCGGTCGGAACTGTGATGAGCAGGCTCTATAGAGGCCGCACGCTACTCCGCGAGAAACTTGCCGACTACGCCCTAAGCCAGGGTTACGATACATCCAAGGGGAAAGGCGGTGGGGCCCATGACTG